>JANXNO010000008.1 GCA_025354075.1 Burkholderiales bacterium
CCGCGAGTCGCCGTGCAAGTGCGGTGTCGGTGGTGAACACGACCAGCCCCGCCTCCAAAACCGACAGTCGCCCCGCCACGCGCAGGCCAAACGTCGAGAAGCTCGGCGGTTGGCCCAAACCACAAAAATTATCCGCGACCAACAAACCCATCGCGCGTGCACCGCCGGTTTCGTCGGGGCTGGAAACAAAGCCACGCGGCTTGTTGAGCACGATGGTGAACGCGTCTTTCAGCTGCGCTTTCGCCTCGTTCGACAACACGATTTCGGCATCGGGTAATGCGCGATCACCGGGGATGGCCACACGTCCGCCCACACTCACCCAGCCGCGCTCGATCATGCGGTCAGCCTCGGCGCGCGACGCGATGCCGCGCTGCGCTAGGATTTTGGAGATGCGGATGGGTTCAGGGGCGTTCGACAAAGGGTGATTTCTTGTGAAATTTGAAAAGGCGCAGAACGCACTATCGGACTAGGATTTTTTGTTGGTGAGCTTTTGGAAAAACTCTGCAACGCCGGCCTCACCCATCTTGCGCGCGTCGGCCAGTTCGCCGCCGTTGGTGGCATAAACAAGCTGGTTCGCGGACGTGGCGATCACGATGGAAGGAATGCCCTTTTTGATGACGTCGCCGTAAGGCTTCACCACGTCGAGGTTTTTGTTGAAGCGGTTAACGTCGATTTTTACAATGACGTAATTGGCATCAAGCAGCGCTTTAAGCGCGGGCTTTTTAAATTCGCCATCGAGCATTTTGCAGTCGCCGCACCAGTTGGCGCCGAACACAATCAGCAGTTGTTTAGTGTCGGATTTTGCTTTGGCAAGTGCCTGTACAACTTGCGCTGATCCGTCAGCAGATTCGTCGTAGACCGGAACGTCGGCAGCGAGCACGTGAAGCGAAAGGAAGGCAGAGAGAAGGAGCGCGGACAATGACCTCATGGGCGATCTACAGTTTGGAGACGCCGTGAGATTACCGCAGTCGCGATTATTGCGCGTCATTCACCGAAACCTTACGCCAGATCGTCGGGTGTAGCGCGATGGGTGCGCCGTTGTATCTCGTGCAACGGACACGATTCGACAACGAACTTTCAAGTAACTGGCCGGAGCCGCAACGCCGTCGTGACCGATGGTGTTGCGGCTCCGGAATCAGGCCACGCCGAAGCGTTAAACGCTAGGACGACGCCTCGTTACGAAGTGGCCGGCGGCCGCTAGCAGAAGCGCCAAACCGGCAAGACCAAGACCGGACATCGTTGGCACTTGGACCGCGGCGGCAGCTTGACGCGTCGTGGCAAAGACTTGCACGTTGCCGTCGGAAACTTTATCCCAACCAGGGCAGGGTGTTGGCGTGCAGTAAGTGCCTGTGCCAGTCTGCGAATTCCAGGTCTGGGCCGTGCCGTCATTAGCGAGAAACAGGAAGGTGCCGTTTGCGCCCTGTTGCGTAGATCCACTCAGCGCCGCATTTGACGCATGTAAACGTGCGCCCCTGAAGTCGGCACCGGCTTGAACAGCAGGTCCGCCTAGGAAGAATTGATAGTTCACGCCACCATTCAGCGGAATGCTGACCGTGAAATCGATCTGGTACAGCTGCAAAAATGCCCCTGCGCCTGTTTGATAGCTCTGCGAATTTGTGTACGTCACGGGCGTGGCGGTAAAGGTGCTCGACAAAGCTCCTATCGTCCCATCAGCTACGCCACCCCTGAGCGTGAGCCCGGTGTTATCTGTCGACCATACACGGATCGTGCTTACGATGTACGAGCTCGTGCCCGGCAGAGTAAAGTCATCTCCAGGAAGATATGGGGTGATCGGCAGCGTTTCTTGATCTGCCCAGACGACATTGCTCTGGTTTGCACCGGAAGCGTTGTTCAGGTTAGTCGTGGGCAAGCCCCGGTCAAAGACCAGCACCTGCGCTGCGGCTGACTGCGCGCCCGCAATGAGCGCGCCTGCAAGCACAAAGCCCAACAAGCGCGCCGCCGCCCAGCGACTAACGCCACCCTTGAGCTGATTGTTCTCACGAACATTGGCATGCATAAATATTTCCTCTTGTCGTCGCGTTGATTTATTACTCATATCGAGCACCGCAATCATTTGATTCACCATCACATTAGGGTACCGGCAAAAAGCTCCATCGTATGTTCGGTACCGAACATAATGGCAGCGCGTTACCGGACGTTAGAATTCTGTCGCATTTTTAACGAAACAACGACCGGCTAAGCAGCGCGTTGTAACCCATCGTTTACCCGTAATGGTAAAGGCGAGCGGAACGTTGATCCACGAAACTTGAGATAAAGTTACACCCTGACGCGGGTGTAGCTCAATGGCAGAGCTGTTGCTTCCCAAGCAACTGACGAGGGTTCGATTCCCTTCACCCGCTCCAAAACGCCCGTAGGGCGTTTTTCGTTTCCGAAGAGACGCGTACGGACTTCAAGGCAAATCATGAGCACTACCCGCCGCAAATTCCTGCAATCCTCAGCCGCGCTGGGCTTGATCACCGTCATGGGAGATAACGTCATGGCCGCTACTCAATCCGCTGGCAAACTGAACATGGTCGAGGCCGATGCGGTCATGCTTCAGGCCTTGATGCGATCCGGCAAAACGACCTCATTGGCCATCGTGCGGGCCTATCTCGCACGCATTCGCGCCATCGACAAATCTGGCCCGCGGATCAACTCAGTCATCGAGCTGAACCCCGATGCGATCAGCATCGCACGTGAGCGGGACCGCGAGCGTAAGGCGGGCAAAGTGCGAGGCCCGCTGCACGGCATTCCGGTGCTCATCAAGGACAACATCGCCACGATGGATGCGATGCAGAGCACCGCCGGGTCTCTCGCGTTGGTGGGTGCGAAGGCACCGCGTGATGCGTTCATCGTGACCCGGCTGCGCGAAGCGGGCGCGGTGATTCTCGGCAAAACCAATCTGTCAGAGTGGGCGAACTTTCGTTCGACACGCTCCACGTCGGGCTGGAGCTCGCGCGGTGGTCTCACTAAAAATCCATACGCGCTGGATCGCAACACCAGCGGCTCCAGTTCGGGCTCGGGGGCCGCGATGGCGGCGAGCCTGGCCACGCTTGCCGTGGGCACCGAGACCGATGGCAGCATCGTGTCGCCTGCGAACGCAAACGGCATCGTCGGCTTCAAACCCACGCTGGGACTTGTGAGTCGCGATGGCATCGTGCCGATTGCGCACTCGCAGGACACCGCTGGGCCGATGACGCGCACCGTCGCTGATGCTGCGCTGCTGCTGACGGTGCTCGCGGCCACTGATGCGCGTGATGCGGCGACGAAGGAAGCTTCGGAGAGGGCGATCAACTACACAAAATTTTTGGATCGCGATGGGCTCAAAGGCAAACGCATCGGCGTCGTGAAAAGCCAGTTTGGCGGGCGCAATGACCTCGCATCTGCGGTTGTGGAAAAGGCGCTCGATGTACTTAAAGCTCAAGGCGCGACATTGATAGACGTACCCGAGTTGCCGAACGCGAGCAAATACGGGCAGAGCGAATACGACGTGTTGCTCTACGAATTCAAGGCGGATATGGCCGCCTACCTTGCCGAGTTCGCACCGAATCTACCGATCAAATCGCTGGCTGACATCATGGCCTTGAACGAGAAACATCGTGACCGCGTGATGCAGCACTTCGCGCAGGAGCACATGGCGCGCGCTGCGGCCAAAGGCGGGCTGGAAGAGAGGGTTTACCGCGACGCGCTGGCTAACAACCTCAAATTTTCGCGCGAAGAAGGCATCGACAAGGCGCTGCTGGACAACAAGCTCGACGCGTTGGTCGCGCCGAGCGGCAGCCCGGCGTGGCTCACGGACTTCATTCGTGGCGACAACAGCGGCGGCGGTTTCTCGTCAGCCGCAGCGGTGGCCGGGTATCCCCACATCACCGTGCCCGCAGGATTCGTTAGCGGACTGCCGTGCGGTATTTCGTTCGTCGGTACGGCGTGGAGTGAGCCGAAATTGATCGCGATGGCGTATGCGTTTGAGCAGGCATCGAAGCATCGGCGAGCGCCTGAGTATTTGAAGACGGCGTTGATTTAGCGGCAATTTTTTGTGGCAGCGTCGAATTTTGGCATATAGCTTTTTTGGTTAAACAACCATGGAATTGGGGCTAAGGGCCGAACAATCTTTAAGTCGATTAACATCGAAAAGCGCCTTTGAGCCCAATTTTCATGGGCATTACAGCGAAAAGCTATTGCGCGGCTAGCGCCAAAAAAATTCTGTGCGACCAGCCACCGAACGCGCTAGTAACCCCGCTTGAAACACGCCTCCAAGCCCCTGTGGAACGATAAATGCATGATTGCTGCGACGCACCATCAGGTGCACGCTTTTTGTTCCACGCCATCGCGCATCAGGAGAGGCCATGCTCAAACGCACCGAAACCAGTTTTTCCCACGTCAAACCCGGCGACACTCAATTTGTGCCCGGTGGTCTGCGCGACTTTTTTCTTTATCGTGACCTGGGCATTGCTGAGGCGACCAACGGCAAAGTCATCGCGCACCTTGTGAAGGCGAATATGGCACCGGAAACGGGAACCGGCTGGCACCGTCATGAAGCGGATTTTCAGATCGTGATCATGACCAAGGGCTGGGCGAAGTTCATGTACGAGGATAAGGAGACGCTGGTCGAGGCGGGCGATGTCGTGCATCAGCGCCCCGGCATTGCGCACTACCTGTTCGACTATTCGCCCGACATGGAATATCTGGAAATCGTCTCTCCAGCGGATTTCAAGAGCGTGGACATCGAGCCGGTGTGTGATGTGCCTGCGGCTGCGCCTTGGAAGTAGCGTTGCAGTTGGCCCGTTTCGTAGGGTGGGCACCCCGTGCCCACCAAGCCTCAGCAAAACAACCCATTCTGCGTAGCGATACAACAGTGGGCAAAAGCTGCCCTCCCTACACCCACTAACTAAAACTCCGCATCCAGTTCATCAATCTCTTCAGGTTCCAGCGCTGCTGCCGCAATCCATTCCGCCATCGCGGGCAGCGCCATGATGCGCTTGCAATAGTCGGCGCTGGCTTTGTCGAGCTTCACGTCGTAGGTCATGAAACGCTTGACCACTGGCGCGTACATCGCGTCCGCCGCGCAGGGCGCAGTGCCGAATAAATACGGCCCGCCGTAGGTGCTGAGGCAGTTCTTCCAGATGCTGACGATGTGATCAATATCAGCCTGCGCACGTGCCCATACTTTGAAATTGGGGAACTTGCCTTTGATGTTCATCGGCAGCGCCGCGCGCAGCGCGCTAAAGCCGGAGTGCATCTCACCCGAGATGGCGCGGCAGTGCGCACGCGCTTTCGCGTCGGCAGGCAACAGGCCCGCTTTCGGCTTGATCTCGTTCAAATATTCGCCGATAGCCAGCGTGTCCCATACTTTGATGCCGTTGTGCATCAACGACGGCACCAACATCGACGGCGACAGCAAAAGCATCTCGGCCTTCATGTCGGGATCGTCTGGCGGCACGATTTTCTCGGTGAATTCGAGGCCCGACAATTTCGCCAGCAGCCAGCCGCGCAACGCCCACGCGCCGTAGTTTTTGCTGCTGATGGTGAGCACCGCTTCGGGCTTGCCTTTGGCCACGGCCTTCGGTGCGACTTTCGGCACGGCTTTCACCGACGCTTTCGGCGCAGGCTTGGCTGCGACTTTGGCGACCGGCTTAGGGCTGGCTTTGGCCGCCGGCCTGACGGCAACGGGCTTCGCCACGGGTTTTGCGGCGACCTTCTTCACGACTTTTGCAGCGGCTTTGGCCATTCGGGCACCTCTTTCAATGAACTCGCTATCAGCAATCGCTATGCCACTCGGCATAAAAGCCGCAACCGCGCTGGCGCGCAACTTGCGTTCATTGAGGCAAGCTCACTCACCCCACGGCGTTTCATGATGTATCAGGCCTTCCAAAACCAGTCCGACTTGATGAAGCCATTGCGCTACCTGGCGGAGCAAACAAGCTTCACGATGGGCCTGCGCCATCCGCCGGGCTCACCGTTCAGAAAGCTCTCCGCCGCGAACGAAGTGTTCGCGCGCATGAAGCTCACGCACAAGCGCCCGCCGTATTGCATTGACAGCGTGCAGATCGAAGGCCAAGCCGTGCAAGTGGTTGAAGAGTCGCTGCTAAGCCTCCCGTTTGGCACGCTGCTGCACTTTAAAAAAACACTGCCGAGCGGGACCGTCGCGCATCCGCCGGTGCTGCTGGTCGCGCCGTTGTCCGGTCACTTCGCCACGCTCCTGCGCGAGACCGCACGCACGCTGCTGCAAGACCACGATGTCTACATCACCGACTGGCACAACGCCCGTGATGTCAGCCTGCAACACGGCGCGTTTTCGCTCGACGACTACATCGAATACATGATGCTGTTCATCGAAGCCATCGGTCCAGGTACACATGTGGTGGCGGTGTGTCAGCCCTGCGTGGCTGCGCTCGCAGCCGTGGCGATCATGGCTGAGGACGATCATCCGGCGCAGCCGAAAAGCTTGACCTTAATGGCAGGCCCGGTTGATTGCCGCATCAACCCGAGCGGCGTGAATACGTTAGCGACCAGCAAGCCGATCGAGTGGTTTGCGCAAAACCTGATCAGCCGCGTGCCGATGCCGCATGTTGGCATGGGGCGGCGCGTGTATCCCGGATTTGTGCAGTTGAGCGCGTTCATGAGCATGAACCCGGAGCGGCACAAAAAGCAGTTTCAGGATATGTATCGCTACATCGTCGAGGACGAGATCGAAAAAGCCGAAACGATCCGCATTTTTTACGACGAATATCTTGCTGTGAACGACCTGCCCGCCGAGTTTTATCTGGAGACGGTGGAGAAGGTGTTTCAGACCTACGATCTGGCGATGGGCAAGCTCGTCTATCGAGGTCGCACCGTCGATTGCGGCGCGATTCGACGCACCGCGCTGATGACCGTCGAAGGCGAGCGCGATGACATCTGCTCAGTCGGACAAACGATGGCCGCGCAGGATTTGTGCACCAACATACGTCCCGCGCGTCGCGTGCACCACATTCAGACCGGTGTTGGTCACTACGGCGTGTTCAGCGGCAGCAAGTGGAACCAGCAAATTTATCCGCGTGTGCGCGAGATGATTTACCTGAACGCGGCGTAATTTGTGCCGCAGTTAGCGGGCCGGCGACCAGTCGCCGTGATCGCGTAAGCGCCATTTGCCTGCCGATAAAACCACCGCTGCCGTGCCGCGCTGTCGGCGACCGTTCAGGTCCGCCTCGAACACCACGTGTGCAGTGGCACCCTCAACTGATCCACCCAGCACTTTGCACTTTTGCGGCACGCTCTTGTTGTTGTCGCGACGCAGCGCCCAGTCGCGCTCGACAAACTGCTGCACCGTCAACGCCTGATCGGTCTGCCGATTGCGCTCTGTAATCTCGGCGTCGGTGGGCAAGCGATTTTGCTTTTGCAGGCGCTTGAAGTAGGTCGCCGCATCTTTGTCGATTTCAAAACTGCGGCAGTAGTCCATCACCGCGCGTCCCGCCGGGCCGCCGTCGGCAGGTAAGCGCTTGCCACGTTTGGCGTAGCTCGGCAGGTCAACGGGCGGCGTTTCTTGTGGCTTGGGCGCGGCAGCCGAAAGTTGCGGTGGCAGGGGCGCCGGTGCGACTACTGGCGGCGGGGGTTCGGGCCGCGGTGCTGTGGTCACGGGTTGCTGCGCGCGTGCCACGACTGGGGCCGCGACCGGCGCAGGCGGCGGCGACACGCAACCGGCCATGGTGCCCATCACAGTGGCGGCCAAGAGACGTGCGCTGCGCGTCCAGACGCTTATACGCGCTGCCGATGTTTCAGCGGTGGGATGGTGTGCAGCCGACATTGAGTTAATCATATGTCAACGGCATCATCGGCGTTGCTTGCACACACGCCGAGCGTGACCTCTGCACAGCAGCGTGATTACGCGATGTAGGTCAGCGGTAACACCGTGGTTTCCTTGACCTTCTCCAGCACAAAGCTCGACTTCACGTTGATTACGCCGGGCAGCGTCAACACCCGATCCATCAAAAACGAGGTGTAGTGTTTGAGATCCGGCATCACCACCTGCATCGTGTAATCCATCTCGCCCGACAGCGAATGGCACCAGGTGACCTCGCTCCAGGTCAGCACCGCCGCCTTGAGCCGGTCACGCGCCTTGGCATCGCGCTTGTCGAGGGCAACATCGAGATGCACCGTGAGATCGAGGCCGAGCTTCTCGGGGTTGAGCAGCGCGGCGTAGCTTGAGATGATGCCGTCCTCCTCCAGCGCACGCACACGGCGCAGACAGGGCGAGGCAGACAGCGACACTTTTTCG
>JANXNO010000069.1 GCA_025354075.1 Burkholderiales bacterium
GGCGTCACGACAACGGTCAAGCTGATTTTCGACGTGTTGTCCTTCCGAAATAGCGGTGTTGATCGGCAACATGGCCAACTCTTCTGCAAGATGCTGCCGGTGCAGGAAGGGGGTACCCACCTCGATCAGATGCATGCCTAATTCGCGCGACAAAAATCGGGCTATCGGAATTTCTAGTTGCGAATCGGGGAAGAAAAAAATGCGCTTACCAGAGAGTTCAACTTTGTAACGAGCGACGGCGCCAACGGCACGCTCCCGTGATGTCTGCGTCGCGGTTTCAAACGTGCCCTTGTCAATGCCAAACTCGTTTGCTGCAGCTTGGAGCCATGCGGTGGTGCCTTCAACGCCCAGGGGAAAAGGTGCTGCAATACGCGTGGCTCCCCGTTCCTCGAGCGCACGAGCCGTGTCGGCGAGGAACGGTTGCGCAAGCAGAAATCGAGTGTTGGGGCCAACCATCGGCAGCGCGGTAGAACGACGCGGCGGAAAGAAGCTGACGGGACCCAATCCCATTTGCGAAAAGACGCGCATGAACTGGTCTTCTACGACATCGGCAAGGGAGCCCACCACCATTAACGAAGGCGGCGCATCATGTGGCGCGGACGGCAATGGTGGTACCAGTGAGGCGAGACAGGCGTCTTCACCCTGCGTGAACGTGGTTTCAATGCCACTGCCCGAGTAGTTGAGCACGCGCACGTTAGGATTGAAGCGGTTTGAGAGCCTTGCCGCTGCACGGGAGAGATCGAGCTTGATTACCTCGGACGGACAGGAGCCGACGAGAAATAGAAGTTTGATGTCTGGTCGACGATCAAGAAGTCGGGTCACTACCCGATCCAATTCAACGTTGGCATCAGCGAGCCCAGCAAGATCCCGCTCGTCGATGATGGCGGTGGCAAAGCGCGGTTCAGCAAATATCATGACGCCGGCTGCGGATTGGATCAGGTGTGCGCAGGTGCGAGAGCCGACAACGAGAAAAAATGCATCCTGAATTTTTCGATGTAACCAGATGATCCCGGTGAGGCCGCAGAATACTTCGCGTTGCCCGCGTTCTTTGCGAATCAAATGAACGGGCGCTTTACGGTCTGAACGCGACGCTTCAGACGCCACCGTTGACGCATCGTGCGCCATCATGCTGCCAATCCCTGGTTGCTATCCATTGATGCCGCGTCGGTCGCGGCACTTTGCAGCCTGGCCCGACGCAGCTTGAGGAGGAATTGCGTTGCGTTGATCACATATGCGACGTAAGCGGCCAACGCTAACCACATCTGACTTCGGGGGGGGAGCGCGTCTGTGACGAGCACGAATACATAAGCAGCGTGTAACGCAAGCACCAGCATGCTGAACACGTCCTCCCAAAAAAAGGCATGCGCGAAAAGGTACACGCCGTAAACCGCCTTTTCCCATAGGCAGCCGGTGATCATAATGGCGAAAAGCAGGATCGTTTTCACCACGACGGAGGCTGTCGCAACGCCTAATCCCTCGCCTGTGGTGAGATATCGAACTACAAAAACAGCACTGATCAAAAACGCCAGAAACTGGATCGGCGCAAGGATGCCCTGCACTAACGTCCACCGGGATTTATCGCGCCGGATTCGCTCGGCGGGACTGTAGAGAGGAGGTTGACTACTGGCTAAACGCTGCACGAGTGGTCCGTATGAATGCTGCTGTGGTTAGAGTTTTAGACCTGTTGCGAAAAACTGTCAAGTGAAGTGGACGTAAATAAAAGTTGACACTTTATGTAGTCAGGCGTCTAATCCCATCGAACGTGTCGTTTTATGTGTCGAAAGGCTTATTTAGGTGTCGGACGCCGTGACTGCTCATCCTGTTTCGTATGTCGCTAAACCCTTGCTTGACAACGTGCGAGGGGTATCGTCTACTTTCGGAAACTCCAGCTTGAATGAGGATTGGAGCAGTCATCCGGCACCGCCATATGCAGTGTCATGGCGAAAAGAGTACACGGAGCGGCGCGAGGAGGAAGTGAGCGCTTTTCCGTCCAGTGACTTGACACTTTGGCTGTCACGCAATGGCCGAAAGGGGAGGAAACGTATGGGAATCGAACATCAACAACCACGGATGGATCCGCCTGTCATCGGCGGAGTTGCGTCAGAGAGATCAGATTTTGCAAATTTGACGACGCGCTCGCGCGTTGATTCAGCCGCTGCTGCCACGCAGTCGCAACGATCCGATGACGGCATTTCGCGCGAGGCGCGGCTTGTTCAGTTCATTCGCGGGCAGGTGATACCCCAGCTTGCCAGTGCGCACGGCCTGGCACAGCATGGGAGTAGCGCAGGTCGGCAACGCGTTGCGGTGGACACATTCAAGCCCTCTCCTGAAGCGCTGGCAGCATTGGCGAATTTGGCGATGCGAGAAAACGCATCTGCTGTGGTGGCTTTTGTCGACGCACTACTCGCCCGCGGGGTGCCCATCGAAATGGCCTACCTTGAATGGGTTGCACCTGCAGCAAGACAGATGGGCTGTGATTGGGAGTCGGATCGCTGTGATTTCAGCGCCGTCACTATCGGTATGTGGAATCTTCAGCAGGCCTTGCATTTGCTCAGCCCAGTTTTCTTGAGAAATTGCTCTGTCACCAAATCGCCGCGGCGCGTTTTGCTTGCCTCGGTTCCGGGGGAGCAGCACACGATGGGTCTATACATCACCTCAGAGTTTTTCCGTCGAGCGGGTTGGGATGTATGGTGCGATTTGCCTGCTTACTACGACGATGTGATTGGCAAAGCGCGAGGTGAGTGGTTTGATTTAGTCGGACTGTCGGTCGGTGCTGAGAACAAAATCGAGGCGTTGACTGAGGCAGTTGCAGCGCTTCGGCGTACGTCCCGAAATTCTGAGGTGTTGATAATGGCAGGAGGCCTTGTCCTGGTGAGCAATCCCGAGTTCGCGGTCACGCTTGGGGTTGATTTCACAGCTGCGGATGCGCGGCAGGCTGTTTCGCGGGCCGAACAAGCCGTAGCGTCACGAATATCTGAGCAATTTAGACGATGAGTCTTCTGGAGAGGTGCGTTGAGTAGCGAACACGGTTTGGCTAGCGTGGGTGTGGGTGGGCTGACAGCGCAGGATAGTCGCCTTGCTCCAGATATCGCCTTGTTGTTGGGTGATATTGATGGCGAAGCAGCGCTGGAGGCGCTGGCTGCGGCTACCGACGTGACATTACTACTCGACAAGCAAGGTATCGTGCGCGAAGTGCAGTTCAGCGATGAGTCGCTGCTCGACAATGGAGCCAGACTGTGGCTTGGCAAACCCTGGAGCTCGACCGTTACCAAAGAGACGGTGCCGAAGCTCGAGGCGCTTCTGCGGGAGGCTGAACACGGTGGGCCGACCATCTGGCGGCAGTTGAATCACCCGTCACTTCGTGGTGTGGATGTACCTATTTCATACGCAGTGCGCCGATTCGGATCTCGCGGCACGTTGGTTGCGATGGGGCGTGATCTTCGCGCCAACTCGGCGCTGCAGCAACGATTGGTCGAAGCACAGCAATCTGTCGAGCGTGATTACTGGCGCCTGCGCCACGCGCAGTCGCTATATCGGGTCGCGCTGCAACTTTCCTCGGATGCGATGCTGATCATTGATGCCAGCACGTTAACTGTGATCGAAGCCAACTCAGCCGCTGGGCGTTTGTTATCTTCATCGGCTTCTGAAATGGTCGGGCGCCTTTTCCCGGGCGGTTTCGATGCTGAGGGGAGTAAGGCTATCGCCAATCAGCTTAACAAAGCCCGAGTAACTACCGTAGTTGATGAAGTTCAGGCGCGATTGATCGATGGCGGGCGTGAGTTCTTCATCGCCTGCTCGTTCGTGCGGCAGGAGAACAACGCGCTGTTTATGGTTCGCTTAACGCCGTTGCGTGTAGAAGACTCCGCACACGGGCTAATGAATCGGTTGGTTGAAGTCGCACCTGATGGCTTCTTGATGACAGACCGGGAGGGTCGAATTCTTGCTGCTAACCAGACGTTTGTTGAGTTAACGCAGTTAGCGTCAGAAGAAGAGGTGTGCGGGCATTTACTGGAACGGTGGCTGGGTCGAACTTCAGTGGATGCAGACGTTTTGCTGACTAACATGCGCCAATACGGCTCGGTGCGCCTGTTCGGCACGACGTTGCGTGGTGCGCTCGGCAGCGTGGTTGACGTTGAAGTCTCCGCTGTGAGTGTGACGGCGGGCCGTGACCGCGCTTTTGGATTTGTCATTCGCGACGTCGGTCGAAGGTTAGGCAGTAGTAGCGTGCAGGTGGCAAATGCAGAGCGACCACAGCCGCGCACGGTGGAACAGCTCACTGAACTGGTGGGGCGTGTGCCACTTAAAGATTTGGTCGGCGAGACCACTGACATTATCGAACGGTTGTGTATCGAGGCCGCGCTTGAGCTGACGCAAGACAATCGTGCCGCTGCCGCCGAAATGCTCGGTCTCAGTCGGCAAAGTCTCTATGTCAAGTTGCGCAGGTATGGCCTCGGCGATCTTCCTGCTGATGAAGGGCTCAATCGCGAGTCGCTTAACGATTAACCAACAGGAAGTTTTTCACGTGGACTTGATCACTGCAACACCAGTCCCCGTACCCGTTTCGCCGCGTGCGGTGCCGCAGGCTTCGGCGATCCTTGAGCTATTGAAGCCAGTGACTTGGTTTCCACCGATGTGGGCGTTCGCGTGTGGTGCCATTTCGTCGGGTATCAGCGCACAGGGCCACTGGCTTCTGATTGCCATTGGCGTCGTTTTAGCAGGCCCACTAGTCTGCGCCAGTAGTCAGGCTGTCAACGACTGGTTTGATCGACATGTCGACGCTATCAACGAACCTCAGCGCCCCATTCCATCCGGACGTATGCCGGGGCGGTGGGGGTTATATGTTGCCTGCATCTGGACGGTGATTTCTCTCGCTGTTTCCTATGTGTTGGGGCCATGGGGATTTGCTGCTGGCGCAACGGGTCTGGTGCTCGCATGGGCTTACAGTGCGCCACCGTTGAGGCTAAAAAAGAACGGATGGTGGGGCAACGCGGCCTGCGGGCTTTGCTACGAAGGCCTCGCCTGGGTAACGGGAGCCGCGGTGATGCTCGGTGGGGCGATGCCCCGCCCCGAAATATTATTGGTCGCCCTGATGTACAGCCTCGGTGCGCACGGCATCATGACGCTGAACGACTTCAAGGCAATTGAGGGCGACCGACGCATGGGCATCGCGTCGTTGCCGGTACAGTTGGGCGTTCGGGGCGCTGCTCGTTGCGCATGCCTGATCATGCTGGCTGCGCAGATTGCCGTGATTGTGATGCTATTTGCATGGGGGCGTGGCGTCCATGGAGGTTTCGTGTCGGCGCTGCTGCTCGTGCAAGCGGCACTGATGGTTCAGTTTTTGCGCAACCCGCTGGCACGCGCGGTCTGGTACAGCGCGCTTGGCGTCACCATTTTTGTTGCGGGCATGATGGTGACCGCGTTTGCATTGCGCGACTTGGTGCGCGTGTGAGTTGGATCAAGTCTGGCTGCGCTTTTGATCATCACGGCGCTAGCACAGTGCTGTCAACATTATGCGCGATGCGGTTGATCGCGATATTGATTGTCAAAAGGTATTTTCAATGAACCCGAACGAAATTTTTGATGTGGTGGTTGTAGGTGGGGGGCCATCGGGAGCGACGGCTGCCCATCATCTGTCAAAGAGCGGTCGCGTTGTCGCGCTGCTTGATCGCGCGGGTAGGATCAAACCTTGTGGTGGTGCCGTACCCCCTATTCTGATTCGCGAGTTCAGTATTCCCGATGAACTAATTGTTGCCAAAGTAAAGGCAGCGCGAATGGTCTCGCCAAAGGGGCGGGCCGTTGATATGCCGATTGAGGGCGGCTTTGTAGGTATGGTCGACCGTGAACATTTCGACGAATGGTTGCGCTGCCGTGCCGCTGATTCAGGAACGACACGGGTGACTGGCACCTATGACCGACTGAGTCGCGAGAATGACATCGTTACGGTGCACTATGACGAGCGCGCACCGGATGGCACCCTAGTGTCGCGTACCGTCAGGGCGCGATTCGTGATCGGGGCCGACGGAGCCCTGTCAAAGGTTGCGCGGCAGGAAATTAAAGGTGCTGAACTCATCCGCTTCGTTTACGCGTATCACGAGATCGTGCGCTCGCCTACAGCGCCGGCCGAGTCAGCAAAAACATTTGATGCCACGCGCTGTGACGTGTATTACCAGGCACCTGTTTCCCCTGATTTTTACGGTTGGGTATTTCCGCATGGTGCTACCACCAGCATCGGAACCGGCAGTGCCAGCAAAGGATTCGCGCTCCGACCGTCCGTCGCATCACTTCGCGAGAAATGCGGCTTGAGTGACGTGGAAACACTTCGTCACGAGGGCGCGCCCATTCCGATGAAACCGCTCAAATGCTGGGACAACGGGCGTGACGTCGTGCTGGCGGGCGACGCCGCTGGCGTGGTGGCTCCGGCATCCGGCGAGGGTATTTATTACGCGATGCTAGGGGGCAGATTGGCGGCAGACGCAGTTGAACTTGCGCTTGCCAGCGGCGATGTACGGTCGCTGGCAACTGCCCGAGAACAGTTTATGCGTGCCCACGGCAAAGTGTTTTGGGTGCTAGGCATCATGCAAAAATTCTGGTACTCCAGCGACAAACGCCGCGAGCGCTTTGTGATGATGTGCAGCGATAAGGATGTTCAACATCTGACATGGCAGGCGTATATGCACAAAAAGCTCGTGAAGGCGAGACCGATGGCTCACCTTCGTATATTCCTGAAAGACATGGCTCACCTGACCGGACTCGTCCGGCCGTGACGCGCGGGCGCTTATGGTTGCAATCGCTCATCGCGTCAGTCGCGGCGGCTGCTGTTGCGGCGGCAGGTACTGAGTTCACGCGGCTTGGCCCGTGGTATTCAGGATTGACAAAGCCCTGGTTTCAGCCGCCGGACTGGCTGTTCGGCCCCGCGTGGACTACGATTTATATTTGTTGCGTGATTGCGGGAGTGTGGGCTTGGCGAACTTCTAGCAGCGTACGGCAACGCGGGGTTGTCGTTACCCTGTTTGCACTGAATGCTGCCTGCAACGTGCTGTGGAGCGCGCTCTTTTTCTTTGTGCAGCGCCCCGATTGGGCGCTTTGGGAGGTCGGATTTTTGTGGCTGTCGGTGCTTCTGCTGGTTCTCTATACTCGGTCATGGGCGCGGCGATCCGCTGATTTGCTGTTGCCATACCTTGCTTGGGTTTCATTCGCAGCCGTCCTTAATTTCGCCGTCGTTCGGCTAAATGCTCCCTTCGTTGGGCGCTAATAGTTACCTTTCAAATTCGGCAGCTGCATGAGTTTTCTCCCACCTAACCATCCTGATCGATTCGCACTTGCGAACGAGATTCATGCGCGTCCACCTAGCGCCATGTCAACTCCCGGGCGCATCACCTATGCTGCCGTGATAGTTGACGTCGACGATCGTATACGGGAACTTGCCCACGTGGCAGCGTTGTGCGAGCGCTTTGGTGTTCCAACGCCGGAACCCAGCAGCGCACATTTCAGTGCCGATCTCGGACCCTTAAGTATCAAATGGGAGCGGCATACGGAGTTTTCCAGTTATACGTTTTTTCGCGCTGGCAGAAGTGCCGTTCCCTTTGAGGAACAAGCCTCTGATGCGCTGCCCATCGGCTGGATGTCAGGCATTCCTGGGCAGACTATCGTTGCCACGCAGGCACTGCTGCTCGACGACGCCGGGCCGACGCCAACGGCTGAAAATTTGCACACGTTGTTTACCGGAAATTCACTCGTGGGTGCGGAGGTTGCCGACGGCCAAGGCTTGCTGTACACCGACTTTCGGGTGCATAAAGATGGCTGCGGGCGCTTCGTGCTTTTCAATCGTGGACTCGGGTCGCGTCATGCGGGGCGCATCGCCCAACGTATGTTTGAAATTGAGGCCTACCGCATGATGGCGTTGCTGGCCTTGCCGATCACCCGACTGTACGCGCCACGTATTGCGGCCATCGAGAAGTCGCTAGCGAGCATTACCGCTAGCATTTCTCAGGAACACGGTACCGACGAATCGCTCCTGCACGAACTCTCGATGCTCGCTGTGGAAGTGGAAAGCACACGCGCAAGCAGCCAGATGCGCTTTGGCGCGAGCCGTGCTTACCATGAACTTGTGCGTTCGCGCATCGCTGAGCTGCGTGAGAGCCGGGTCGCCGGCGTACAGACCATCGAGGAATTCATGTCGCGACGGCTCACGCCCGCGATGGCTACCTGTATCACTGCAGCCAACCGTTTGCACGACGTGTCCGAACGAATTGCACAAGCCAGCAGCTTATTGTCGACGCGCACGGACGTGGTTCGTGAGAAGCAAAATCAGGCGTTGTTGGCATCCATGGATCGGCGAGCAAAGACGCAGCTTCGCTTGCAACAGGCCGTTGAGGGGCTCTCCATTGCAGCGATTTCATACTACGTGATCGGATTGTTGTCGTATTTATTCAAATCGCTGTCAGCCGTGGCTCCGAAAATCGATCCCGAAATCGCGACGGGTTCGGCGGTGCCGATCGTAATCATCGTAGTGGCGTGGTCGGTGCATCGAGCGCAGCGAAAGATTACCGATGAACCCAGGCATTAGGTGATGGATTTCGTTCGGGAGTTATTTCTCAGTGGGCACGTCGCTGACATAGTTTTAGCTGTCATGCTATTGGAGGCATTTGCATTGTCGTGGTACTCACGGCAGACAGCAGGTGCCCTCACCATAAAGACTATCCTGCTTGCGTTGTTGCCTGGCTGCTTTCTAGCCGTTGCATTGCGGGCAGCGCTCTTTCGCGCGGAGTGGTTTTGGATCGCGCTGGCGCTTATCGGCGCGTTGCTTTCGCACCTAGCGGACATGCGACAGCGTTTGCAGTTTCGCTCCACATCAACCCACCCTCGCTAAGGACCTGTCCCGTATGTCGTCCCCGTTTCCGTTTTCCGCCATCGTTGCTCAGGACACGATGAAACTTGCCATGCTGATCGCAGCCGTTGATCCGAGCGTGGGCGGCGTGTTGGTGCTGGGTGATCGCGGCACTGGCAAGTCAACCGCAGTGCGAGCGCTCGCCGCGCTGTTGCCAAAAATGCGCGCGACCGTGGGTTGCAAATACGGCTGCGATCCAGCGAGCTCCAGTGTGAGCTGCGCGGAATGTGCGACGCTAAAAGCATCGGGCGCAACGATCAAAAGTCACTTGATTTCCGTGCCCGTGATCGACCTTCCACTCGGTGCAACTGAAGACCGTGTGGTCGGTGCGCTTGACCTGGAGAGCGCGCTCGCGCGAGGCGTAAAAACGTTCGAACCCGGCCTGCTTGCGAAAGCCAATCGCGGATTTCTCTACATTGATGAGGTCAATTTGCTTGAGGATCATCTGGTCGATTTGCTGATTGACGTCGCGGCGTCGGGTGAAAACCTCGTCGAGCGCGAAGGCTTGAGTGTTCGCCATCCAGCCAAGTTCGTTTTGATCGGCAGTGGTAATCCGGAGGAGGGCGAACTTCGTCCACAACTGCTGGATCGCTTTGGTCTTTCGGTCGATGTGACGACACCTCAGAATATTGAAGAACGGGTTGCGGTGATCAAGCGTCGTGATCAATTTGAGTGCGATACCCAGACGTTCACTACAACGTGGAAACGCGCTGAGGACAAGTTGCGCAAACAAATTGCTGCCGCACGCGAGCGGGTAAAAACGGTTGAAGTGACCGACGCGGCGCTGACTCGTGCAGCGCAAATTTGTATGGCGTTGGGAACCGATGGTTTGCGTGGAGAACTCACGCTGATTCGCGCTGCGCGTGCACTGGCGGCACTTGAGGATGTCGCGACAGTGGGGGATGATCAGCTTCGCCGCGTCGCTCCAATGGCGCTTGCCCATCGACTGCGCCGGGATCCGCTGGATGATTCAGGTTCTGCGATTCGCGTTGAGCGAGCGCTGGCAGAAATTTTCACCGAAGTGGCGTCTGCGACGGCGTAGCCCAATTGCCGAGCCCGACGCATGTCAACGCCACAATCCGACCTCGACAAAGCGCAGGAACGAGCCCTGATTCAGTGGCAACGCGCCCTGCTGGTTGCTGACTTTTTGGCGGCTAATCACGCCGCGCTCCATGGCGTCAACATCCGCGCAGGTGCTGGGCCTGTGCGCGATGCGTGGCTTGCATATTTCATTTCGCGACTTCATCGCCGAAGTGGTCAAGCGCCCAGGCTCCATCGCATGCCGTTAAACGCGAGCGATGATCGCCTGCTGGGCGGGCTTGACCTCGTTGCAACGCTAGCCATGGGGCGACCTGTTGCGGAGTCGGGCCTGCTTGCGCGCGCTCATGGTGGCGTGCTGCTTGCAACGATGGCCGAGCGGATGAGCGCATCGACAAGCTCGCGTCTGTGCGCCGCGATTGACACCGGGCGCGTGCAGTTCGCGCGCGACGGTCTTCACGGGCAGGACGCCGCTCGCTTCGTGTTGATTGCGTTTGATGAGGGTGCAGCAGACGATGAACGGCCACCCGCCGCGCTGCTGGATCGTCTTGCGTTTCGCCTTGATTTAAGCGAGATTTCGCCACGGGTGCCTGGCGAAGTAGAGACGCCATCCAGCGAAGCTGTGAATAGTTTTGATGAATCGGTTGCGCTCGCAAAGGCCACGATTGACGAGGAGCAAATCACTGCGCTTTGCAATGTAGCGCTCGCGTTTGGCATCACGTCCATGCGAGTAGCGCAGCTGGCTGTGGCGACTGCAAAAACCTCTGCGATGGTGTTTGGACGGGCGCAGGTTGCGGAAGAAGACATCACGATGGCAGCCGAGCTGGTGCTTGCCCCACAGGCTAAATCGCTGCCGAACTCGCAGCCGCAGCCTGACGATAGTGAAGCCTCGCAAGACGACGCGACAGACGATACCCAGATGCGACAAGAGAGCGAAACTGCGCCGCAATCCGACCTGCGGGACACGCCTTCACCGCAGGAAAAAGATACTAACGATTCACCCAAGGACACCTCAAAAGGCGAGCGAGAGGCCATGGAGGATCGCTTGCTCGACGCGGCCCAGTCAGCTATTCCATCCGACTTGCTCGCGCAGTTGCAAGCCACGATGTTGCCTGTATCAGCTGCGCAAGGGCAGCGCAGCGGCGGCAGCGCAGGGCGACAGCAGCTATCCAAGCTGCGAGGTCGCCCCCTCGCATCACGACGCGGCGACCCAAAGAGCGGCGCTCGTCTGGACGTGCTCGCGACGCTGCGTTCAGCAGCGCCCTGGCAAACAATCCGGCGCGCTGAGCGCGCAGCTGCCCAAGGTGCCGCTGGGGGCATGCAACCGCCTGTGCTCATTCGCCGCGACGACTGGCATGTCTCGCGCCGCGCGCATCGCAGCGAGACGCTCACGCTGTTCGCCGTTGATGCGTCGGGGTCCGCCGCTTTGCATCGTCTTGCTGAGGCCAAGGGTGCAGTGGAGCTGCTGCTCGCCGAATGTTACGTGCGCCGCGATCAGGTGGCCGTCGTCAGCTTTCGCGGAAAGCAGGCCGAGACGTTGCTCGCGCCTACCCGTTCACTGGTTCGCGCCAAGCGCAGTCTTGCTTCGTTGCCCGGCGGTGGCGGCACGCCTCTCGCCGCTGGCATTGATCGGGCGTTGCTCTTGGCTGATTCGGCACAACGACGCGGCATGTCGCCGACGCTCGTATTTCTCACCGATGGCCGCGCCAATATCGCACGCGATGGCACGCCCGGGCGGCCACAAGCCGCTGCGGACGCGCTGGGCGCAGCGAAGCGTTTGCGCGCGGGTGGCTTCAATGTTTTGATGATCGACACCTCACCGGAGCCCCAGGACGCCGCCAGGGCATTGGCCGACGCGATGCGCGGGCGCTATCTGGGCTTGCCGTATGCCGGAGCGCAGGGTATCTCGGCGGCTGTGCTTGCTCAAACGAAGCAAACAAAGGCCACGCGATGAGCTCTGCGATGCAATGGGACGTCAGCGGTCGCACCTGGCCGAACCGCGCAGCCAGTACATTTGTCGAAGCTGGCGGGCTGCGCTGGCACGTACAGCAAGCCGGTGTTGGCCCAACGTTACTGCTGCTGCATGGCACCGGGTCCGCGACTCATTCATGGCGCGCCCTGATGCCTTGGCTTGCCGATTTTTTTACGGTCATCGCCCCCGATTTGCCCGGTCACGGATTCACCTCCGTACCTGCGCCTGGTCAGCATTCATTACCCTCGTTCGCCACGTTAGTCTCTGCGTTGCTCACCACGTTACGTGCGAAACCCGTGCTTGCCGTCGGTCATTCGGCAGGCGCTGCGATTGTTGCGCGCATGTGCCTGGACAACGCTATTTCCCCCGCGGGTATCGTCGCCATTAACGGCGCGATGTTGCCGCTTAGAGGGCTCCCCGGCACGGTTTTTTCGCCACTCGCCAAGCTGCTTGCTGCCAACTCCCTCGTGCCCAAACTGTTTTCGTGGCGGGCGAGTGACCGTGCCGTGACGGAGCGGCTGTTGTACGGCACAGGATCAAAAATTGACGAGGAAGGCATTGCGCTCTACAGCGAACTGATGCGCCATTCGTCACATGCTGCCGCTGCGCTCAACATGATGGCGCATTGGGATTTACCTGCGCTGGAGAGAGATATTGCCCGGTTAAAGCCGCCGCTCTTGTTGATCGTTGGTGACAATGATCGTACCGTGCCGCCGAACGATGCAGCGCGCTTGCAACGATATTTACCGAAAGCCATCGTGAAACATCTGCCGCACCTGGGGCATTTAGCCCACGAAGAAGCGCCCGCTCAAATTGGCGAAATAGTCCGTGATTTCGCGATGCGAGTAGGCGCTTTGCAAAACGCACATGAAGAAGTATTCCCATCGTGAAAATCCCCTCGACGAACGAACTCCTCCCGATCACATCGACAAACGATGTGCATCGTCCGCACGCCGTTGTGATCGGTAGCGGCTTCGGTGGCCTCGCTGCAGCGGTGCGTTTAGGGGCGCGAGGCTACCGCGTCACCGTGCTTGAAAAGCTCGACGCGCCCGGAGGACGCGCCTACGTTTATCGTCAGGACGGGTTCACGTTTGACGCCGGCCCCACAATCGTTACGGCACCGTTTTTATTTGAGGAGCTATGGCAACTGTGCGGACAGCGTCTGTCGGATCACGTTGAGCTGCGCGCGGTAACGCCGTTCTACCGTATCCGCTTTGACGACGGCGACGTGTTTGACTATACCGGTGACGCCGTGCAAATGCGCGCTGAGGTCACGCGGTTTTCGCCGCAGGATGTGGTCGGCTACGAACGCTACATGGCCGTATCGGAAGCGACCTACAAAATTGGCTTCGAGCAGTTGGGACACGTGTCGTTTGACACGTTTGGCAAGATGGCACAGATCATTCCGCAGATGATCAAGCTGCAAAGTTATCGCACGGTGTACGGCCTGGTGTCGAAGTACGTCAAGAACGAAAAGTTACGCACCGTACTGTCGTTTCATCCGTTACTGGTTGGCGGCAATCCGTTTGCCACCACGTCCATTTATTGTCTGATCGCTCACCTTGAACGCAAAGGCGGTGTCCATTTTGCAATGGGCGGGACTGGTGCATTGGTGCAGGGCTTGGCGCGCTTGATCGAGGGCCAGGGCAACACTCTGCGCTGCAATTCCGAGGTAGCTTCGATTACGCTGGTGGGCCGGCGGGCGACGGGCGTGAAGCTTAAATCGGGCGAAGTAATTGCGGCCGATATCGTCGTGTCGAACGCGGACTCTGCATGGACGTACAAGCACTTGTTGCCCGAGCAGGCGCGCAGGCGATGGACTGATAAAAAGCTCAATGGCGCGCGCTATTCGATGAGCCTTTTCGTTTGGTATTTCGGCACGCGTCGACAGTATCCTGATGTCGCGCATCACACGATTTTGCTCGGCCCGCGGTATCGGGAACTGCTGCACGATATCTTCGAGAAAAAAATACTCGCTGACGATTTCAGCCTGTATTTGCATCGACCTACAGCCACCGATCCGTCGCTTGCACCGCCCGGTTGCGATGCGTTTTATGTGCTCTCGCCAGTGCCGCATCTGGCCAGTGGCACCAACTGGACGACCGTGGCCCAGCGGTATCAGCAAGCGCTGTGTGATGCGCTTGAAAAAACGCTGCTGCCGAACCTCAGCAAAGAAATCGTGACCTCACATCGACTGACGCCGCAAGACTTTCAGGATCGATTGAACAGCGTGCAGGGTGCTGCATTTGGGCTCGAGCCGGTGCTCACGCAAAGCGCCTGGTTTCGACCGCACAACAAAAGTGAAGATATTGATAATCTGTTCCTCGTGGGCGCGGGCACTCACCCTGGTGCTGGGCTTCCGGGTGTGCTGTCCTCGGCGCGCGTGCTTGATAATTTGATACCTCATGTCGGCGCACCACGCTAACTACCGTCGCCCGCAGAGTGCGGAAGCGCGCTCTGAAGCGGCGGCCGATATCGTCGCCTGTCGCGCATTGCTGCAAGAAAATTCACGCACTTTTTTTGCAGCCTCGCTGTTGCTGCCCAAGCCTGTGCGCGAGCCTGCATTGGCGCTGTATGCGTTCTGTCGTGTCGCTGATGACGCTGTTGATCTGCACGATAAAAAAGCTGAGGCCGTGCTCGATTTGCGTGACCGGCTGACCCGGTTGTATGCAGGTCAACCGGGCAATGCGTCCTCGGATCGCGCGTTCGCCGACATCGCGACACGCTTCTCGATTCCGCGTGAAATCCCGGACGCGTTAATCGAAGGCTTCGCGTGGGACGCAGAATTTCGCCGCTACGAAACGATCAGCGATGTCTATGCGTACAGCACGCGCGTGGCGGGTACGGTGGGCGTGATGATGGCGCTGCTTATGGGGGCGCGCGGCGCGTTGGCGCTCGCCCGTGCCTGCGATTTGGGGGTTGCGATGCAGCTGTCGAATATTGCTCGCGACGTAGGCGAGGACGCCCGCGAACGACGGCTGTATCTGCCGATGGAATGGATGCGCGAAGCGGGCATCGATCCTGATCGCTGGCTCGATGCCCCTGAATTTTCACCGGCCGTGGCGAGTGTCGTGCAGCGATTACTGCGCGCCGCAGATTTACTGTACGACCGCGTTGGGCAAGGTGTGGCCGAATTGCCCGCCGCCTGCCGCCCCGGCATTAACGCGGCGCGCGTGCTGTATCAAGAGATCGGCAAACAGGTGGAACGCAATGGCTTCGATTCCGTTTCGCAGCGCGCGGTGGTGAGCTCGGGGCGCAAAGCAGCGTTACTGAGTAAAGTGGTGGTGATGCCGGTTGAGCGCCAGCATGGCCGCACGGCGGAGCCGCTGGACGAAGTGCGGCATTTGATTGACGCTGTGGTGCGTGCCGATCGCGTAGCGCACGCGTCGGTTCAGCAGTCGGCCGCGCAGGGCAGTCGCGCCCCCGCCTGGTGGAATATTCGTGATCGCGCGCTGTGGCTGATTGATTTATTCGAACGGTTGGAGCGGCAGGATCAAGGGCAACGATTTTCGGGATGACCACCGCATAAATGGGTTTATGGCGGGCTTGGGACGCAGCCTGCGCAGGTCATGTTGAAGGCGTCAGTAAAACGAAAAGTAAGGCAGCATCGTGATGGATTCCAAATACTACAGTCTGGTCGAAATCATCGTATTCGCAATGTTCGCGCTTGGCTTCTGCCTCTACCAAATCTGGACTGTGCGCAAAAAGCCGCACGACACGGTGGCTAAACCATCCGAGTCGCAAAGTTCCAACCCCAATGGCGCGCAGGACGGCCAAAAGTAACCGAAGTATCTGGAGCGAATTCTCGTATCAGCTTTATATCAAGAGCCCTATTTCAATTGGGACTAAAGGGATTTTCATGGTAGGTCGACTTTGTAAAAATTCTGACCATATCCCCGCTTAAACAAGCTTTTGACATAAAAGCTGAAACGCACGGTCGAACCAGTGGGGTGTGCAGGTTCGGCATTGACGCTGTCGTTCGTTAATCCAGTCGAACGCGCGTGGAGCAGCCCGCAGCGCAGCGCCAAATCGCAAACGTCACGCTGTAGATTGCGGCGCGCTGCTCGTTTAGTCCGCCCGCAAACTTGATACTGTACGGCCACTGCTCGGTCTAGCATCTCGCCGAGTTCGTCATCTTTCTGGAGGTGTGTGTCATGGCAACGGTACGTGCAGGTAAGCAAAGTGTCTTGCTCATTGTCGACGTGCAGGTCGGTGTAATGCGTGATGCATGGGATGCTCCGCGGATCGTCAAGAACGTGTTGCGAAGCGTTGAGCGTGCCCGAGCGCTCGGCGTTCCCGTGATGTGGGTCCAGCACTCAGACGATGCGCTGAGCGATGGCAGCCCCGCGTGGCAGTGGGTTCCGGAACTGACACCGAAATTGGGGGAGCCACTGATTCACAAGACGTTCGAGTCTTCCTTCGAACAAACCGCATTGACTGACGAGTTGACCCGTGTCGGTGCTACCCATATCGTGTTGGCCGGGGCATCAACCAACTGGTGCATTCGCGCGACGGCGTACGGTGCGCTGGAGCGCGGCTACGACTTGACGCTACTTAAAGACGCCCACACCACCAGCACGATGCACCTCGGCGGTGGAGGCCGCATTGAGGCTGCCCGTATCGTTGATGAGTTCAACGTCGCGATGACGTGGTTGCGCTACCCGAACCGTACAAACGGAGTTGCCTCGGTTGAAGCGTTCGACTTCGCCACGCCCGGCGGCGTGCCAACGTAGGCGCATTATCCTGGGCATGGTGGAGCGACATGGCCGCCCAACCTTGGCATAGTTTGCTCGTTTACCGCTCGGTCATTGAGCCCTCCTGATGGTCGTCACGCGCCGCCGTTTCAAGCTCGACCCTATCCGCTTCGTCGCATCAGCGCCCTTGCGGTTGAAATACAGCGCACAATAGGCGACCCAGTTGTCGGTGTGCGGTAACGCGCAGCTTTTTCAAAGGAACAGGGTCAGATCGTGATTGTTGCTGTTGAACGCTCGCCGCAGCGCTATGCGCGCGTTGCCGGTGTGTTGTATCTGGCCATCATCATGCTGGGGATGTTCGGAGAGCTGGTAGTGAGGGGGTCGCTTTCCGTTGCTGGGGATGCAAGCGCAACGGCTGCCGCGATTTCGACGTCGCCGCGCCTGTGGCGGGCTGGCATCGTTGGCGACTTGCTGATGCAGGTTCTGGATGTGCCGGTGATCGTGATCTTTTATTTTTTGCTCAGGCCTGTGAGCAGAAGCCTCGCACTGATCGCGACGCTCATCAATCTGGTGCAGACCGCAGTACTCGTCGCCAACAAGCTCAACCTGGTTGTTCCTCTGCTCCTGCTTGAGGACGCAAGCCACCTGAAAGCATTTGGCCCAGAGCAGCTGCATGCGCTGTCGTATGTGGCCCTCCAGGCGCACGGCTACGGATTGGCAATCGGTCTCTTGTTCTTCGGCTTCGCATGCCTTGTTCAGGGCTCCTGATGGCCCAGTCGAACTATTTTCCGGAAATGCTGGGCTGGTTGCTTGGTGTTGCGGGGCTGAGCTACCTGATCAATAGCTTCGCGTTACTTCTCGCGCCCACATTGGCCACCGCGATCTTTCCCGGCATCTTGATGCCAGCGTTCGTGGGTGAGTTGTCGGTCAGCGTCTGGATGATTGTCAAGGGTGTGAACCTTGAGCGATGGGAACATCGGGCGGCGCCGTCGCATGCCCGCGAAGCGATCCGTTCGCGAGGATAGGGCAAGGGCTGACGCGAGCGTTAAGCTCGCTACGGGAACTACGTGAACGAACATCGCTATCCAAGCCTAGAACACTAAAATCTTAACAATGACCCGGTACGTCGCACTATTCCGTGGCATCAATGTGGGCAAGGCCAAACGCATCGCGATGGCTGATCTGCGCGCCTTGCTCGAATTGCTGGGCTACAGCCGTGTGCAAACGCTGTTCAATAGTGGCAATGCTGTGTTTGACGCCCCGACGGCGGTTGCGTCGAAACACGCACAGCAGATTCAGGCCGCTGTGCTCGCTAAACTGGGCGTTGATGCGCTTGTGGTCGTCAAGTCTGCGAAGGACATCGCCGCAGCTATTGAAGGCAACGCACTGACTGCCGTTGCCACCGATCCATCGCGTCCACTAGTGGCGTTTATGAGTGACGCGACGTCGCTCGCCGCGCTGCAAGCGATGGCAGACGGGGCGTGGGGCGCGGAGCTTGTTCATGTTGGCAAACACGCCGCGTACGTGTGGTGTGCGAACGGCATTCTTGAGAGCAAAGTGGCAGTCGCGTTGCTCAAGAATCTGGCTCAATCGGGCACCACGCGCAACTGGTCAACAGTTGAAAAAATTCACGCATTGATGCAGCTTGCGGACTAAGTCGGCGAGCGCGATTTAGCGATACAACTTCAAGCGGGAAGGCCCATTCAATATGGGCCCAAGCTTGCTTTATCCCTTTAGTCGATTATCAGCGAAATAAGCATCTAAGCCCAAGTTAAATGAGACATTCACCAAAAAGCTGATGCCGATCTCACTCGCCGCACTTGATCAGGAATCACCCTTTCGCACTTGCTACTGCGATCGCCTTTTTCGGGTTGATCAAGGTGCGGCGACCGTCGGCTGTTTTGTCGGCGGTGCCCGCGATCAGCGCGATCACTTCGGTGGGTTTGAGCTTCGGATTCACCGCCAGAATTTTGCCTGCCAGACCTGCCACTTGCGGCGAGGCCATCGACGTGCCGGACTCTGCAACGCGGTCACCACCGGGGATGAAGCTTTCCACCTGATATCCATTCGCATGCACTTTCACCGTCGGGCCGTAGCTGGTGAATGACGCCTCATCGCCTGCCAGATCAACCGCACCAACGGTCAACAGATTCGGCAACACGATGCCTGCAGGAATCGCCTCGCTGAACGTGGAGTCTGAATTTTCATTGCCCGCAGCGGTAACAAACAGGATGTCCGGTGCGCTGGCAAATGCTTTGGTCAACGCGTTTTTGCCGGTGTCGAAATATTCGCGCGCGAGTTTTTGCCGCTCTTCCGGTGTCTTGCCGATGCCGCACAATTCGAGCTCGGATTCAACGTCTTTCACGTTGCCACCCCAGCTCATGTTGACCACACGAACGCCCTGCTTTTTGAAGAAATCGACGTAGGCCTGACTGGCTTTGGCATCGCGCTCGGAAAGCTCTTTGGACGGGCACGGATTCGGGATCAGCGTGTGACCAAATTCGATGCGCGCGGTGACCACCTTCGCGTACGGATTGCCTGCTGTGGCAATGCCGGTGACGTGCGTACCGTGCATGTAATTGCCTGCCAGACGTAGCTCTTCGATCGCCGCTTTGTATTCATCCTGCTTGAGTCCTGAGAGGTAGGTTTTCACTTCAGTCGCTTCTTTGCTGTCGATGTTTGACTGCAAATCGGAGAAGCCTTTGGTGCGTGATTTCATCACCGGCAAACGGCCTTTCAGCTCCGGTGGAATCGGGTACAACTCACCCGTCGACAGGTTCGCAAATTTGTCGAATGCGATCACGACCGGCTTCCCGCTGGCGTCGAGCGCAATCTGATTTTTGAACAGCGCGGTGTCGGTGCCGCTGTCCCAAATCGCGATGGTCACCGGTGTATATGCGCCACCTGCAGGCAGTTGCGCATCGCGCGCGGCCCAGATGTCCTGCTTGGCGACCGTGTACTTGGTGAGATAACCGCTGTATACGTCAATCAACGTTTGCTTCAACGGCAGCGTAACGAGCAGGCGATAGCGCGTGGACACGAGCGCAGGCGCGAGGTCGGACGACAACGATCCTGCCTTGGCCGCAGTCGGTTGCAGCACTTCACGCACGTAACCAAGCGCGAGTGATTCGCTGGCGATTTCGGCGCTCGCTTTCATCTCGCGCACGTCGTTTTGCACCACCGCAAACGGCAGTGGATCAAGCGCTGCGGACAGTCGTTTGCCGACGTCCTGACGGTACGCGTCGGAGGTACTGTTGCCCGCCTGCTTTTGTGCGTCGATGTAGGCTTTGATCTGGATGCCGGAGAGCAGTTTGTCAGCCGGCTTTTCCTGCAAGTCACGCACCGTCGCGACACCTTTGAGCGCCGTGTCGTAGCGGCCTTCGAGGTAATCCAGTTGAATGAGTGACGACAACAAATTGCGCAGTGTTGCTTTATCGGCGATGTCGTATTGCGCGAGCACCGATTCCACATTGCCACGATACTCTTTCGCGAACGCAGCGAACTTTGCGTTGTCGCGAATGGTGTCTTCAAGTTTGCCGTCCACCTTGTAGGTAAAGCGTGGCAGATCGGCGGCTTTTTCAACGCGCTTTTTGTCCTGCGCGAACGCAGATGGCAGCGATAGTGCGAAGCAAAGCGACGCGAGTAACAAACGGGGGAACATAGAAAACTCCAAATGTTGCGGATTTGCTTTGCAGGTGTTGTTTGACCGCCACCGCAAATCGAGGCGCTTAGTTTACGACGCTTGGTGGGGCTGCTTTAGTGCATTGCGTTGCGGACGACTATTTTTCTTGCGTCTACCAGCGCGGCATGCGAAACGGTAACATGGCTTGCACAATGGAAGTTGCAAAACGGGTGAGTGACAAGCTTTCGTGAACCGCAGTCACCGGCTCGCCCAGCCACTCGGCGTCAATCAGCGAGCGAGCATAAAACGGCCCGCTTTCCAAGGTCGCGGCGACAGTCGGTGCTGCATTAGCCGACGTGTAGCAATCGCGGTTGATGCCCCAGCGCGTAGCAGGAACAGGCATTGCTCTCGTCGTCAGGATGTTTTCCATCGAGCCTTCAGGTGAATACTTTCGTGCGAGATTGACATGAGTTTCGTCAAGCAACGCCACGTCATAGAGCACCGCCGTGCTGCCGTCTGCTAGCGTGGCCCGTGACCATTGCCATTCCTTAAACGTAGTTTCTAATGGTGTGTGGCCGTAGTTGCTGTCGAGATACGCGTGACCCTTCCAGCGCAAGGTTGGTTGCTCAAATTCAACCTCGATGCGTGCAGTCGGCGCGATAGGTCGCCATAAATGTTGCCCTTCGCAATCAATCGCAACGGTGTGATTGTGGGCATATATGTCCACGGTCGGTGTGAGCCGTATGCGGCCTTTGACGCGTCGTGGAATTGGTGCTGTAATTTCATTGATCGTTGCAACCAGCTCGCCGTTTTGCCAATGCAATGCGCTCGGCCCGATCTGCAAATTCGCAGCATCGCGCGTGACCGATTTCGCGCTGCGTTCAGTCATCGTCCAGCGATTGCCTTGACGCTTTTCCGCTGATAGGTCGTACAGTCCCAGATTGATCGCGCAATGCTCATCCGGACTAGCGTTTGCAATGCCCTGCCGTCGACGAGACCACGCGTAGTAAGGGGAAAACACGCTGCCAATAAACGCGATCAGCGTGAGCGCATGCGCGCCGTCATCGCTCACCGCGTCCACGTACCACCATGCGTATCCGCCCGGTGCTACTTGTCGGTCAAAGCCAAATCCTTCAGCACTTGAGTTGCTGCCATTTGTCCCGACAGTGCCGCCATCGCGATGCCCGGCCCCGGATGCGTACTGCCGCCCGTTAGATACAGCCCTGGCACCTTGCTCTTCGCGCTGGGTCGTTGAAATGAACTCATCCATCCGTGCGGTGCTCTCCCATAAAGCGCCCCACCCGTGCCGGGGAAGCGGTGCGCAAAGTCAGTTGGCGTGGACCGACGTGTTGTCGACGCATCGTGTTCGATCTGCAGCCCATGTTGATTTAGTAGTGCAAATGTTGCGTCCTGGCAGCGGTCGGATTCTGCGTCTGTGAATACGTGCGTGTCACCAGTAGCGGGCGCGTTCACAATGCAAAACAATCGCTCTTGCTCTACGCTGGCAACGCTCGCATCATCTCGATCTTGAGCGCAAACATACACCGTCGGCGATTGTGGCAAGCGCGCATGATTCGCGATGTCAGCGAATTCATGTTTGTAGTCATTTGAGAAGAACACATTGTGACGATGCAGCGCAAGGCCCGCTGTCTTTGCGGTTAACGCTAGTGTGAATGCGGACAGTGAACGCTGTTGCGCTGAAACGCGCGGCGTTGCCTGACGAGCGTTGTCGCCAAACAATCCAGCAGAAAGCGCGGCTACATCGGCGTTTGAAATCACCACATCGGCAGCAATAACTTCTCCCGACTCAAGCACCACCCCACTCACTTTTCCGCGTTGCGTACGAATCTCTGCAACATGCGCGCCGTAGCGCATCGTCGCGCCTTTGGCCACCGCACGATTCGCCAGCACCAGCGCGATG
>JANXNO010000092.1 GCA_025354075.1 Burkholderiales bacterium
AAGGCATTGCTTGCCGCGTTCCGTTTCCCATTCCGCGCCCCACAGGTATAGCGAGAAAATAACATGGCAAAACTAGCCACTATCAATCGCGAGAAGAAACGCGAAGGCCTCGTCGCCAAGTACGCCAAAAAGCGTGCAGCACTTGAGGCAATCATTTCTGACAGCAAAGCCGGTGAAGAAGCGCATGCTGACGCCCGTCTCAAGCTGCAAGCATTCCCACGTAACGCCAACCCAACTCGCCTGCGTAACCGCTGCCAGTTGACCGGTCGTCCACGTGGTGTGTTCAGCAAATTCGGTCTCGCGCGCCACAAGGTTCGCGAGCTTGCATTCCGCGGTGAGATCCCTGGTCTCACCAAAGCTAGCTGGTAAGGAGATTCGGAAATGAGTATGTCCGATCCTATCGCTGATATGTTGACCCGTATCCGCAACGCACAGGCCATGGAAAAAACGTCGGTCAAAATGCCGATGTCCAAAGTTAAAGCCGCTATCGCCCGCGTCCTTAAGGACGAAGGCTATATCGAAGACTTTAAAGTCGCTGGTGACATCACCAAAGTAGCCGAACTCGAAATCGGTCTTAAATATTACGCCGGTCGTCCCGTTATCGAGACGATCAAGCGGATCAGCAAACCGGGTCTTCGTATCTATCGCGGCAAGGATGACTTGCCTAGCGTGATGAACGGCCTGGGTGTTGCCATCGTGTCTACGCCTCAGGGTGTTATGACTGATCGTAAAGCACGCAGCCTGGGCATGGGCGGCGAAGTGCTCTGCACAGTCGCTTAAGAGGTCAGCCATGTCACGTATTGCTAAATACCCCGTAGAGATCCCGGCCAAAGTCGAAGTGCTTTTGGCGGGTGGTCGTGTTGACGTCAAAGGCCCGCTGGGCTCGCTGTCACACGATTTTGGTGGCTCGGTCAAGATCGAGCGTAAAGACAATCAAATCACCTTCGCTGCGGCGAATGGTGATCAGCACAGCCGTGCGATGTCGGGCACCTGCCGTGCGCTGGTGAACAACATGGTTCGCGGCGTGTCCGAAGGCTTCTCGAAAAAGCTGACGTTGGTCGGTGTGGGCTATCGTGCCGCTGCCGCTGGTGACACGCTGAACCTGACGCTTGGTTTCTCGCATCCTGTGGCGCACAAAATGCCCGCAGGTGTGACGGTAACGACGCCGACGCAGACCGAGATTCTCATTAAGGGCGCTGACCGTCAACAGGTCGGCCAGGTTGCCGCAGAAGTTCGCGCGTACCGTCCGCCAGAGCCTTACAAGGGCAAAGGCGTTCGCTACTCTGACGAAGTTGTGGCGCTCAAAGAAACCAAGAAGAAGTAAGGCAGGCAATCGTAATGACTAAAAGCAAACAAGTCGCTCGTATTCGCCGCGCTCGTCAAACGCGTGTGCGTCTGACCATTCAATTGGCGACTCGCCTCGCCGTATTCCGCACCAACTCGCATATCTATGCGCAGGTCATCTCCGGTGACGGCAGCAAAGTATTGGCTAGCGCCTCGACTGCTGAAGCTGAAGTGCGCGCACAAATCAAGAACGGTGGCGACAAGGCTGCTGCTGAGATCGTAGGTACCCGCATCGCTGAAAAGGCAAAAACTGCCGGCGTTGAAGTGGTTGCCTTTGATCGTTCAGGTTACCAATACCACGGTCGCGTCAAGGCTTTAGCCGAAGCAGCGCGCGCCGGCGGTCTCAAGTTCTAAAGGAGTACTCAGATGGCACGCCCTCAAGTACAAAAAAGCGAAGAGCCAAGTGAC
>JANXNO010000093.1 GCA_025354075.1 Burkholderiales bacterium
AACGCCAACGCCAACGCTAAGGCGACGACAGGCGTGCCAGCCTCAACCTTATCTTCGTCCCCCACTGCCGACCCTACTCAAGGCAAATAACCAAGGAAACCACCATGTCCATCGAAAAAGTTCTCTACCGCGCTGAAGCCACCGCCACGGGAGGCCGCGAAGGCGTCGCCCGCTCGTCGGACGGCATTCTTGACGTAAAACTCACCACTCCGAAAGAGCTCGGCGGCAACGGCCTGCCAGGCACCAATCCTGAACAGTTGTTTGCAGCGGGCTACAGCGCCTGCTTTCTCGGCGCGCTGAAATATGTTGCAGGTGCAGCGAAAGTAGCACTGCCAGCAACGACGACCATCACTGGCAACGTTGGCATCGGCCAGATCCCAACCGGTTTTGGCATTGAGGTCACACTGACCGTCGATATTCCGGGCGTGGATCGCGAAGTCGCGCAAGGGCTCGTCGACAAAGCGCACATCGTCTGCCCGTACTCGAACGCAACGCGCGGCAATATTGATGTCACGTTGAAGCTGGCGTGATCGCGCACTGAAAAGGTCGTTTTTGGCGGCGTGAACGGTTCTTGCGAGCAAGGGCTGCTCACGCCGCTGTCGTATCTGCTTCTACGAAGCGTCAGCGTACGCCTCTACTTTTCATAGAGGTAGTAGCAGCCGAATAAAGTCTTTGGGTTCGCGCCGCGACTGCCTTCCATCAACATCACCGTCTTCTGTTTTGCCAATACTTTTTCGCAGGACTTGCCTTCGCTCGCGGCCTGACAGCCATCAAATCGTTTGCCCATCTGCTTTTCCAGACTGGCCTTTACCTTTTCAAAGCTGGCGTTGACGATGACCGAATAGCCCAGGCCCATGCCGACGCTCTGCGGGTAGAGCTGAAAGACGTCATGCCCCAACATGGACATCGGCTTGATCGGCAGATAACTCCCGTCGCCATCATTGCGTTTGAAGCTCGCCTTCAACGCGTCCACAAATTTTTGCTGCTTCACGGGGTCGTTCTTCCAGTCCATCCATGAATCCTGGCAGGTGAGCAAACGTAAAACGCTCGCGTCGTCAGTCGCCTGCGCGTGTGATGGCGCAATTGCCAGACCGGAAATGGTGAGCGCTGCGAACACGACGATGTTAGGTAATTTCATTTTTTGACCTTGTTGAGTCATTGCTGATCGTGCAACGATAAACGCGACCGACTTACAAGTGAATTACATACGTGGCGGCGCGCCCCCTGCGAACGTCGAAACCTTTTGTAATCCAGTTGTACGTGCCCGGCATCTAACCTTCCATTCAACTGAAAATTCGCACGCGAATCGATGAAATCCCACACGAATCCAACCGAGAGCACCGCAATACCCCTATGAACAACTCAACACCGATTTCAGCATCGAACGCGGCGTGCGCGTTTGCTTTTATGGCCGCAGAATTACTCGCGTTACCCGGTTTTGCCGTGGGAATGTATGCCTACACGGTAGGGCGCGTAGACGGCAGCAGTGGCTGGTGGTCCGGCCTGTTTGAATTGTTGTTCTCCGGTTTTGTGGTGTTGCCGATGGTGTTACTGTGTTTGATAGCACTGTTCTTTGCGGGCGTCTTCGCTACCGTGCGTCCCTGGGCCGCGCTCACGTTGGTTGTCCTCAACCTCGCTGCAGTGATCGTGGCATGGTTAGTTGTTGCACCAAAAGCGCCATCAGAACTTTTGGTGTGGCTGCCTGCGTTAGCGTCGACAATTATTGCCAGTTGGCTCGCATGGCGCGCGTTTGCAGCATGATCGGCCACTCAATGTTTAGCTCGAAAATGAACATTGCATTCTGGAGTATTGCGGGAATCGAAGGATTGGCGCTAACTGTCTTCTTCTTCATGTTTCTGGCGGACGGCAACAAGAGCGATCATGATGGCGGTCGCAGCATGGCGTTATTTTTCTTTCTAATCGCGCCCGGCGCAATCTGGTTGCTGGCCGTTCTATTGCACGTTTTCTTTACGTCGGCGGTGATGCGTGGCCTTGCTTTGCTGATCGTCGTGTCTCCCGCGCTGATTCTGGTAGTTGCCAAGGGCGACGATTTTTACGATATCTATCAGGCAAAGCAGCGAGAGCAAGGCCAAGGCTATTTTTCTGGCCGGGCCATGCGTGCGATGGCCACGGCGGTGGCTCAGGCCGATGTGCCGCTAGTGCAGAAGTTGGCCCCTGGCGTAGACATCAATGCGGTCGGAGACTCGGGCATTACGCTGCTCTGGTTGGCGACGAACACAAGCACACCGCAAGCAGCCGGTATCTCGCCAGAAAATCGATTGGCATTGGTAGAAACACTGCTCAAACTCGGTGCAAAACCGAATCGATTGGCAGGGCCAGGCTCCGGGGTCAGTCCCGCTCTGTTGTCGGCATTGAACATGCCAGACACAGCGGTGGCGAAGGCGCTGCTTGAGGCAGGGGCCGATCCCAATGCAATAAGTAACACCGGCTCGACGATGCTGTTTGCTGCGGCGGGCAGCATGCCTGTTGAGTCGTTGCGACTGCTGGTGGAGCACGGCGCTGAAGTCAACGCCACGTGGGAAGGCACGCCGCTATCAGTGTGGTTTGCTCTGGATCGACGTTGGGACTTGTTGTCGTTCCTGGTCGAGCGCGGCGTAGACGTGAGTCGTACATACTCCAAGGATGACCTGCGTAGCGCAGCGAGCTTTGTTGCCAGCGCAATCGAAGCGGCGAAGCAAGAAAACCGCGAGCCCGAAGCGTTACTGCTTCGCTTGCATTCGCGGCTCAATCGCTAACACTATTTCACCAGCGCGGGCACCGGAATTACCAGTTTGCCTTCGTACTCGGCAACGTACCACTGGCTACTGCCGCTGGCCGTCAATTCTGCGGTCTTGGTAGCAGTCGCTATCACCAAACTCTTGATCGGTTTCAGCGGCATTTTCATCGGTTTTCCCTGAATGTTTTTGCCACCCATTTCCATCTGCTTGTTTTCTTCAGCGGTGAGGTCGACTAAAGCGATTGATTTGATCGTCGAACCGAAATCGGCGACGATCATCATGTTGTAGAACTCAAGCGCGGTGGGGTCTGCGTCTTTCACGTAGAGCAGCGCCTTCAGCGCCTTGGCATCTTTGCGCTCAACCGCTTTTTTGAAGCTGTCGACAAACGCTTTTTCTTGTGCCGGACTGGCAGCGAAAACAGGTGCGGTCGCCATCATGGCCGCCACCAGGCTTGCGGCGAGCTGCGTAGCGAGGGTCATTTTCATGTCGCGTATCCTTTTATGGTTGTAGAACAGGCGTGACGCTCACCGCCATTACGCAATGGCGATGGCATCAACGCGATCCATGCGGATGATGATTCGTCCAGAGCTCTGGTTTTTGACTTCGATGGTGTTGATATCAATGCGCTTGACGAATATCGCGTTGATCACCTGGCCACCAACGTAGATCGCCATGCCTTTCTTTTGTGTGAGGCTCTGGTTCAATACTTCTTCCACCGCAGCGGTGGAAAGCGCGCCAGAGGTCGGTTGGGCAAGTGTGGTGTCAGTCATGGCAAAAAATCCAAGTGAGAGGGCCAGGAGGCGGGCGGTGATGCTATGTTTCATGGTGTCCTTATGGGGTGAGTGTGTTGACGGCGGGCTTGGGGGCAGGGCGACCGTACGCGTACTTGAAATGACCGTGAAATGATTCACCTGTAAGGCGCGCCGTGTTGTTGCTGGCGAGTTGAATCAGCAGGTGTTTGCCGTCTTTCGTGATGAGTACAGCTTCTAACCAAAAGTGCTCGGGCTGGCCTTGGTGTGGGTCAGCGATAAAGTCGCCAGCCTCACTCAATGCGCGTCGAATTGCCGCAAACCAGAGATCGGGCGTGGCGCTTGAAACGGCGCGTACGAGGGTGATGCTGGCGATTGATTCTGAGTCGAACTGACGCTTCACAGCGCCGGAGGAAATCGCATGCTGACGCCAGGACGGAAAGGCCACAAGGTCTGTCAATTTCACGGCACTCGCCTTCCCGTCTTCCGCGCGCGGTTGCATCGTCCCCATCAAAAAAAGGACGGTCGTAAGCGCGACGAACAAGGGGGTGCCGCTCTTCGGGAGGCCTGATTGCGCGTCATCTGATCTCGACTTACTAGGCACGCTTCATCGCTCCATAGCTGCTGATCAGCAAGACGACCATTGCCACTAAAAAATAGACGACGCCGACTTTGGTGAAACTCCACGCTGATTTGCTGCGCCTCGCCACAAAACCAGCGATGGCAGATGAAAGCATGGTCAGCGCAAACATACGCCCGAATCCTTCTGCCGAAAAGTTCTGATACACAACGCTCAAGAGCGCGGTCGATATCACTAGCCAGATGCCGCCCCAGGCGAACGCCTTTTGATACGGCTTGACGGTGCGAAGCTCATCCATCATTGGGCTCCCGAAGGGTCTGCTCTGCGCGACGTACCTGCCAGCGATGTAACCGCAGTCATCACTGCGAGTAGCGTTGCCAACAGGAGCAACAGCCATGGCCCCAACGTAGGCACCGTCACTGCTGCAACAGGTGCCTGAACCTGCACGAGATTGAACTGCGCAGTCACGGCAGCGGCGGCACTCACAGTGACGCTGCAGGTCAGCACGCCTGCACATCCGCTACCACTCCAGCCAATAAAGGTTGATCCCGCCAGAGGCGTTGCAGTCAGCACAACGACGGTGTTTTGCGCGACGGATTCACTGCAATCGGCACCGCAAGCGATGCCGGTTCCGGTCACTGTGCCGCTACCAGTGCCAGACTTGCTGACGGTCAGCAGAAAGCTCGGCACGACCACCAGGTCGAACTGCGCGTTCACTGTTTGCGCTGCACTCATCGTCACGTTGCAGGCACCCGAGCCCGTACACGCACCCGACCATGCGACAAAGCTTGAGCCCGCAGCAGCGGTTGCGGCCAGCGCCACGACAGTGCCCGGTGCGACCGATTCGCTGCAATCGGCTCCGCATGCAATGCCGATGCCTGCCACGTTGCCCACGCCTGTTCCCGATTTTGTGACGGTCAGGAGCACATTCGATGCGGGCGCGTTGAGCGTGGCACAGGTCGAAAACTCGGATGTGCCATTTACCGCGTGCGTTGCTGTCGCACTGATAAATCCTGTGCTCAGCGCAGACGCAAAGCTCGCAGTGCCTGATGCGTTACCGGATGCGTCCGTGGTGACATTGGCGCTGCCGAGGTAGGCCTCTGCGCCACCGTGCGAGCTTGTGTGGCAGGTTGCAGAACGGAAAAATTCGAGCACGAAATTTTGATTCGGTTCGCTGTTAAAGACGTACGGCGTCGCGACGTTGCTGCCGTCGCCCGTGGCCGCTGCGAGAACCGGGAAATTTTGCAGATTGTTGGCACCGGTGTCTACGTCAAGAGCATCGTTGGAAGTCACACCGTCGGCAGAAAACGAAGCGCTGAGATCAATGCCCAAACCGGTGTTGTCTCGGATCAAATTCTGCGTAATCACAACGCCCCGTACCACGTTGGTTGCGGTGCTGCGAGAGACGAGTACGCCTACGCCGGTCCCGTTCGCAATCGTGTTGTTGCGGATGATGAGATTCGTCAACGGCGCGCCATTCGTCTCCGAAACGGCGATGCCACCGCTCACATTGCCGCCCAGCGCGGTGCTGCCGTTCGCCGCAACGCCCACGAGATTGCGCTCAATGACCGCGCCATTTGAGAAACGCGTTTGAATGCCGCGTGAACTGGTACCCGCAATCACATTGTCCGATACGACCGACGCGCCGGTTGCGTTGTCCAACCAGATGCCCAGGTCGACCGCCCCCGCCGAAACTGCGGTCAATCCCGACGGTCGGGTACCGACAAAATTACCGCGTATGGTGATGTTGTTGGCTGTGCCGCTGGAGGTAATTCCGGTACCCGCTGCGACGACGACGTTTCGGTATGCCGGTGTAAGCGCTGCGATGCTGGAGCCTATGATCACGCCGTCAGTGTTGCTGTCCACATAGATCGCACGATCCTGAAAGCGTTTCGCAACCGTGCCGGTGGCATCGCTACCAAGCAGATTGCCACGAACCCACACATTCGTGGTCGCGGTCACATACACGCCCATGTTGGCGCAGCAACCTGAATTTGCGCTGCGGCTGAGCGCCAGTCCTTCGATGATTGTGTTGGCGGCGGATGCACCGCTCACGGTCAGTGTCGCGGCATTGGGGGTGCCACCGTTATCAATTTCAATCAGGAAAACCGCGTTGCTGCCGAGCGCGGCACTCAGGCTGTTTGCGCTAGCGCCTGGCTGGGTATAGCCGTTGATATGCACCGGTGTGATTATTTGCGGCAGCTGCGTGGCTGGGGCAATGAGTTTCACCCCAGCGCCAGGGATATTGAAGACGATGTCGTCCACACCCGCCGCTGACCCTGCCACGCATTCCCCCGCGAGCGCGCCCGATGCAGTGTTGGTGTTCGCTGCTGTGATCGCTTCGCGCAGCGTGCAGACGCCGTCGTTGGCCGCAACGTCAGCGTTCGAGTTGACTGTGATGGTGGCGGCCCACAGCGCGGGCGCTGCCAGGACGCATGTCAAAAAACTCAGCCAGATCCGTTTCGAAAAACACGGAATGCAAATGCGAAAGATCGAAGCGTTCATGTTTTCCTGTCGCCACAATCGGGCGCAACCTTTGATGCAGGTAAGGTTAGGCGCGAGAGACTTACAACTGGATTACAGGTTGGCTCCACTCGTGAGATAACGAATTGACAGGTCTTGCCGGAAACCCTACAGCTTCACTAGAAAAGTACCATCAACTATGGGCATAGACGTATAAAAAGGCAAATGTCGACTTATGACGATTTGCGCATTTATGCCCAGTTAATCAGCCGTTTATGCAGAAAGCTGTATGTGCTGGAGGCGTCGGTTTGCAGGGGCGTGCTGGGCCGTTCAAGCCTCGAAGCGCACGTGTATTGTGGAGCCATGACGGCCACCGCCATTGCGCGGCGCTTTGCCCTTGAACGTGCCAC
>JANXNO010000104.1 GCA_025354075.1 Burkholderiales bacterium
CCGCGAGGCTCGGGTCGCGGCACAGCCGCTCCTACAAAATCCGCTGAAATTAATGCTGAATCGCCACCACTTTTCCATCCCGAGCACTCGCTGCCAACGCGTCAATCGTGAGCATGATGTCGGTGGTTTCCTCGGGCGTTGCGCCCGGCCAGCTCGCCCAGCCGTCTCGTACGAGGTCATAAAACGCTTCGCCCTGTACGCGAAAGCCGGGCGCGGCTGCGCATTCGATGATCTCGCGCGGTGCGTCAAATGCGATGCTGCGTTTGATGATGACGTGCGGCGGCAACTTGTCCGACGTGTCGTTGTAGTACGCCGTTTCAATGCTGCCTGCGTCGCCGATGATCATTGCGTGACGGTGCCGCGCCGTGCCGAAGCTGCACGAAATCTGCGCCATCACGCCGCCCGGAAAATCAATCGAACCAATCAACGTGCGATCCACGCCACTGTCCGCAAATCGCGCCATCGCATGCACGCGCGTCGGACGCTCGCCCGCGATCATGCGCACAAGGCTCACTGGGTAGCTGCCCGCATCCATCAGCGCGCCTCCCGCGAGCGATGGATCCCAGCGGATGTTGCCGTTGACGGGCAACGGGAAACCGAACGATGCCTGAATCAGTTGCACCTTACCGATAGCGCGTTCGCGCAGCAGTTCGGCGAGCTTGATGGTCTGCGGTTGCGCGCGATACGGGTAGGCTTCGACCACATAAACTTTGTTCGCGGCTGCTGCGTCGAACATCGCTTTCGTTTCCACCGAGTTCGCGGCGAATGGTTTCTCGCACAGCACATGCTTGCCCGCGTTAGCCGCTTTGATTGACCACTCGGCGTGCAGGTTATTCGGCAACGGGTTGTAGACCGCTTCAATAGATGAATCAGCGAGCATCGCCTCATAGCTACCGAACGAATGCGCGATGCCATTTTCTTTGCAAAAGGCCGCTGCTTTTTCAGCATTGCGACTGGCGACGGCGCATATATCCACTTTCGTCGAACCACGCAAGGCTGTGATGAACGCGCGCGCAATATTCGCCGCGCCGAGCACGCCAATGCGAAGCGGCTTTTCAGGGGCGCTCATCATGCGTACGTGTAAAAACCGCGTCCCGTTTTACGACCCAGATAACCTGCTGCAACCATCTCTTTCAGCAGCGGCGCAGGACGATATTTCGGATCGTTGAAGCCTTCGTAAAAGACGTTCATCACGGCGATCATGATGTCGAGGCCGATCATGTCGGCGAGCGCGAGCGGGCCAATGGGCTGGTTGGTACCGAGCTTCATGCCTGCGTCGATGTCTTCAGCGGTGGCGAGGCCTTCCTGCAGGCAAAAAATCGCCTCATTAATCATCGGGCACAGGATGCGGTTGACCACAAAACCCGGTGAATTTTTCACCGTAATCGGCGTCTTGCTGAGGGCTTTGGCCAACTCCTGCGCGGTGGCAATGGTGGCGTCACTCGTGGCCAATCCGCGAATCAATTCGACCAGCGCCATCATCGGCACCGGATTGAAAAAGTGCATGCCGACAAAGCGATCTGCTCGCTTCGTCGCGGCAGCGAGTTGCGTGATCGAGATCGACGACGTGTTAGTCGCGATGATGGTTTCGGGCGTCAGCGTCGTGTCCAGATCCTTGAGGATTTTGATTTTGAGCGCTTCGTTTTCCGTTGCAGCTTCAATCACGTAATCGCAGGCCGCGAGATCGGCTAGCGTGGAGGTGGTCTTAACGCGTGCCATCGCAGCAGCCTTGATTTCCGCTGTGATTTTTTCTTTTTTGACCAGACGATCAAGGCTGCCGCTGATGGTCGACACGCCTTTTTCCAGCGCTGCCGGATTCACATCCAGCATCAGCGCGTCAATACCTGCAACTGCACACGCCTGCGCGATGCCATTGCCCATGGTGCCAGCGCCGACGATACCTACGAGTTTGATGGTCATGATTTTTGTTCCTGAAGATGTTGCCTGATTTTACGAGGCCGGGTTTTGCGAATTGAGGTGTGCTGCAAAATGCAGGCGATGACACAAAATAATTTGATGGTGGGCGTGGGGGCCGCGCTGGCTGCGGGACTGATGTGGGGTCTGGTCTTCGTTGCGCCGCTGTTGCTACCCGACTATCCGGCTACGCTTTTGACCTTCGGGCGCTATCTTGCATTTGGGTTGGTGACGTTGCCAATTGCGTGGTGGCAACGCGAGAAACTGCGACAGTTGACGCAGGCAGACTGGTGGCTAGCGACGAAGCTCTCAATGGTCGGAAACATTGCGTATTACCTCACGCTGTCCGCCGCGATTCAGCTTGCGGGCGCGCCGTTGCCGACGCTGATTATTGGCACGTTGCCAGTGGTCATTGCAGTGTGTTCCAACCTCGGAGATCGCCAGTTTTCGTGGGCGCGACTGCTGCCGTCGCTTTTATTGATCGGGCTCGGCTTGCTGAGCGTGAATGCTGATCAATTGGTTCGGCTGGACGCGAAAAATACATTGAACGCGTACCTGATGGGTGCCGCGCTCGCAGTGGTCGCAAACGCCGCGTGGACCTGGTATCCGATTCACAACGCACGTTGGTTGCGCGCGCATCCGTCACACACGTCAATGACGTGGGCGACGGCGCAAGGCATCGTTACGCTGCCGATGGCTGCGGTCGGATTATTAGTGTCGATTGTGTATTTCAAAATGACGGGCGATGTGCGGTTTGCCGAATCGCTGTGGGGGCCGCAGCCGCTGAAGTTTTGGCTGCTGATGATCGTGATCGGGTTTGCCGCATCGTGGCTGGGCACTTTGCTATGGAACATCGCTAGCAAGAACACACCGACGGCGCTGACTGGGCAATTGATCGTATTCGAAACGCTGGCTGCGCTGGGGTACGCGTACATCGTGTATCAGCGCGCGCCGAGCGGGTTTGAGATGGCAGGAATTGCGCTTCTGGTGCTTGGCGTGATTGTTGGAGTACGGGCGCTAGCTGGGTCGAAACTGTAGGAGCGGCTCGGCCGCACCCCACGTTCGTCCATCGCGGGTCGCGGCAGAGCCGCTCCTACAAAAGCTTCCAGGATAGCGAGCGCCCCACGGTCAGCGGAACAATCGTTTCGCCTCCAAATGAATATTCGTCGGGCGGTGTCCAGCTCTCACGTTTGAGTGTCAGCCGCCCGGCATTGCGCGGCAATCCGTAAAACTCTGCGCCGAAACGACTGGCGAAATCGTCCAGTTTGTCGAGTGCGCCGACCGAATCAAACGCATCGGCATAGAGCTCCAGCGCCGCATGCGAGGTAAAGCATCCCGCCGCGCCACAACAGGCTTCCTTGCTGTTTTTTGCGTGCGGCGCACTATCGGTGCCAAGGAAAAACTTTGCTGAACCTGACGTTGCTGTTTTCAACAACGCCTGCCGATGCGTCTCGCGTTTAAGTATCGGCAGGCAATAAAAATGCGGGCGAATTCCGCCCGTGAAAATCGAGGTGCGGTTGTAGAGCAGGTGCTGCGGCGTGATCGTGGCGGCTACGTTGGCACCGCTGGCAACGACGAAATCGGCGGCTTCTTTTGTGGTGATGTGTTCCACCACCATTTTCAGCACCGGAAAATCGCGTGCGATTTGTTGCAGCGAGCCTTCTACAAACAACGCTTCGCGGTCAAACACATCGGTTGTCGGGTCAGTCACCTCGCCGTGGATGCAAAGAACGACGCCGAGGCGCTGCATTACTTCCAGTACGGGGTAAATCTTGGAGAGCGAGGTGACGCCCGATTCGGAATTGGTGGTTGCACCCGCCGGGTAATACTTGAACGCATGCACGAAGTCGCTATCCGCCACCCGCGCCACTTCTTCAACAGTGGTGCCATCCGTCAGATAGAGCGCCATCAACGGCGAAAAAGGCGTATCAAGAGGCACCGAACGCAGAATACGGTCACGGTAATCGGCCGCCATCGCTACCGTCGTCACCGGTGGCTTCAAGTTGGGCATGACCAGCGCGCGTCCAAACTGCCGCGCGGTGAACGGCACGACCGAGGCCATCGCTGCGCCGTCGCGAAAATGGAGGTGAAAATCGTCGGGGCGTCCCAACGTGACGGTATCTTGCATGCCGCTTGTCCCTTGTCCTACGCGCAACGTTTGCGCAAACTGCTAGGATTGAATTATGGCTTCTCGTTCTGCACCAACCCCAGCAACCACTGATCATGACGATCATGCGGGACACACGCATGCCGCCGTCGAATCGACAACAGCCGCTGGTGTGGCGCTCGCGCGGCGGCTGGTCAAAGAAAGCGGTGGACGCAACACCGAGGCGCGGCGCAATGTGCTGGCGTGCCTGATCGCGGCAGGGCGAGCGCTGTCGCACGCTGAAATTGAGGCGCAACTCGCCGATACTGACCTGGATCGGGTGACGCTATACCGCGTGCTGGAATGGCTGGTTGAACAATCGCTGGCGCATCGCGTGGGCGGTCTTTCGGGCTTTGACCGCGCCATGCGCTTCGCCTTCAGCCGCCCAGAGCGACGCAGCGCTCACGCGCATTTTCAGTGTATCCAGTGCGGCACCACAATGTGTCTGGATGACGTAGCAGTGCCGGCGCTGCCAGTGCCAGGCGGGATCGAGTTGCAGGGGATCGAGTTGGCGGCATTTGGTTATTGCGCGCCATGTAGTCTTGCAAACCGAAGCGTGGCCGCCGAAAACAGTACATGATGACAGCAACGTTGAAAGAGTAGCTATAATCCGGCGCCGCCCATGATGCATGGCTCACGCCGAAGAATGAGTGGGCCGCGCCGTCGATTGACTCGACGGCACACACAATTGACCAGTAACGTATCGGTAGAGTCCTATGTCCACAACCAAGGCCAAAGCAGCCCCAGCAGCTACCGGCAAAGCCGCAGCAGCGTCTAGCGGTAAAACTGCCACAGCGACCACAAAATCGGTTGCTGCCGCCGCACCCGTCGCGGTTAAACCGGCGGCTCCTGCCCCGGCGAAAATGGCTCCGCCCAAGGCTGAAACCGTGCTGTCGATGAACGGTCATAAAAAGTATGCCGGATTGACCGAAGCCGAAGTACTCGCTCAGCCAGAGTCGGAATACATGAGCAAAGAGCAACTGGCTTTCTTTAAAGAAAAGTTGGTGGAGCTGCGCGGACAGATTCTGCACAACGCCACCGACACCGGCGAACATCTTCGTGACAACGAAGTCGCCACCGACCCGTCGGATCGGGCGACGCAGGAAGAGGAATACACGCTGGAACTGCGCACTCGCGACCGTGAACGCAAACTTTTGAAAAAAGTCGACAAGGTTATTCGCATGGTTGACGACGGCAGCTTCGGCTGGTGCGAAGAAACCGGCGAGCCCATTGGCTTGGCGCGTTTGATTGCGCGCCCCACGGCGACCCTTTCAATCGAGGCGCAAGAGCGTCGTGAGCGCATGCAGAAGCTCTTCGGCGATTAAACAGTCGCTTCTGCGTGGCATTACGGGGTCAAAGTATCGACTTTGACCTACACGACACCACCCGCAGCCCGCGTATTCTTCGAGTCGTTTTCGACCCCCGTTTCACCAAGGAACAAAAATGAGTGCACCTTTCTCCCTCCCCCCGCTGCCATACGCTGATACCGCGCTGGAGCCGCTGATTTCCGCCAACACATTGTCGTACCACTACGCCAAACATCACAAGACCTATGTGGAGACGTTGAATAAGCTCATCGTCGGTACTGAATTTGCCGATATGCCGCTCGATAAAATCGTCTGGGCGACGGCGGGCGAATTGGACCGCACCGCCATATTTCACAACGCGGCGCAGGCTTGGAATCAC
>JANXNO010000122.1 GCA_025354075.1 Burkholderiales bacterium
CCGCGAGGCGAATGAAATCTGGGCCGAACAATGTTGCCCAAAACCGTTTGAGCGCATTGTCGGCAGCGGGACTCAATGCCGGGGTCGCCGTGCCGTTTCCGAGGTCTGCCTTATTGGCCGATTGATTCCCGGACAGAAAATCCCGCGCAACAACATCAAAGGTTTTGTTGTCCAGTTCCGCCGCAGCATTCATGCGCCGCATAGCGTTATCGTCGATACGACCCGCGAGCAAGGCGACCGCTGCCCACGCCTTGGGGAAGCGCGCTGCCGCGTCAATTTTGTGCAGCAGCACCGCGTCGTAGCGAGGAAAATATTGCTTGTCATCGGCCAGCACGGTGAGTTGATATTTGCCGATCTTGGCGTCGGTGGAATAAATGTCGATCACGTCCACTTGCCCTTGAGCAATGGCGTCATACGCCAGCCCGTGATCGAGCCCGCGCAGCGAGTTCCACGGCAAATCGTAGGCGGCCTTCAAGCCCGCCCAGCCATCCGCGCGGCCAATGAATTCTTGCGAGAGCCCGAGTCGCAGATTTCCGTGGGCTTTCAGGTCGGTCAGCGTGCCAATGCGGCGCGCCTCAGCAAGCCGGGTCGGTATCGCCAGCGCATAGGTGTTGTTGAACCCCAAGCGCACAGCAACCGCAAGCCCCATCGGTGCCAGCCTGACATTCATCTCGTCGAGCGACGGCACTGCATCGAGTTTCAAAATTTCGCGCGCGATGGTGCCGGTGTATTCCGGGTAAACATCAATCGACCCCGCCCGCAGCGCCGCCAGCACGATGGCCGTATTGCCCAGCCCCTGCTGATGCACCGCCGGCACGCCGCCCGCCGTACCTGCCTGCTGGCGAATAATCTCGGCAAGCACGTAGGACTCAGTGAATCGCTTTGAACCGACCTTGAGTGCCGGGGCGTCAGCGGCGATTGCTGCGCCGACGTACACAACGCAGAAGAAGAGAACGATTCGTTGCCACATGTGAACAATTATGACGTTAGCGGGATCCCGCTAACTTGAACGATCTTTCGCGACTGCGATGAGAATTACGAAGGCTCGCCATTCCGCAGTGCTTCGATCCTCTGTCCCATCGACTGCACGTACGCCTTTGCCGCACTAATGGTGGCGATCTGCTGAAAGCTTTTCAGAATATCGTCTTTCGCATCATCGCCGTCGCGACACATTTCGAGTTCGGTCTTCAGCAGAATTTTCAGAAAGCCCACCCAGTTGCCTGTTTTAGGCAGCAGTTGGTCGATATCGACGGGCGTCGCTTTGGTGAGATTCTGGATCGGTGGCACGGGAAAGTTGAGGGTGCGCGGGCAATCACCATCGTTGCGCAGCGGGGAGTTTTCGAACAGAGGCCTCAAGTCATTGGCGGCTTCGTCGCGTTGCGTCAAACGTCCCATGCCCAGCATGCGTTGTACGGTCGCCAGGATTGATGTGTGGTCGTACGGCGTGTGATCCACGGTGCCCTTGGCAATGCGCGGGGAGACGATGATAGCCGGAACCCGCACGCCGTATTGCTTGAAATCGAAGCCATTCAGGTCTTTGAGCTGATTGATGTTGCGATCGCCGGGCGCTGTAGCTCCGGGAGGTATTACGTGGTCATAGAAGCCGCCGTGCTCATCGTAAACAATCACCAGCGGACTCGTTTCCCAGAGCGGTGAATTGCGAATCGCTTCATACACCGCCTTGATCAGACATTCGCCGCCGTAAGGGTCGTCCTCCGGGTGTTGCGACGAACCGTCCTTGTAGGTTGGCCCGGTTAGGGAGGTTGTCTGCCAAAAAAACTCTTGCCGAAATTCGGTTCGATGAAGGTGTAAGCGTGCGGACAATCGCCGTGCAAATCTTTGGCGAAATTGTCAGCCCACTTTGTCGAATCTCTCGATGAATCCAGTGGATGGACGTCAAGGATGCTAATGCCACTCAACGATGAGACCTGCGGAATCCAGCCGCCATCCTTCCACTCCGACGGGTCGCGAAAGCGATTGCAAAAATCGCTGTATAAACGCCACTGATGCTTTGCGTTCGTCAGCGCCTCATAAATCGAGCCATTCTCATAGCAAAACCCGTGAACGTGAAATTCCCATCAGCCTCTTCCAGTGTTTTCGGAGACTGATCCGGGCAGGCTGACGATGCGCCATGCACAAAAAATCGATTGGGCCAGGTCGGCCCTGGCATCGACGAACACCATTGATCGCAGATCGCGTATTCACTGGCGAGTTGGGCAACTACCGGCAGCTGCGCAGGCGTGCGAAAGCAGGCCATGATGTCGCCCACGTGATCGGCAGCGGGCGTGCCAGTGCTTTCGCTGACCGATGTGGCGTAGCTTTGGGCAAAACCGCCATTACCACCGGATAACTGCAACGCCACATCCGCGAACTCATGGCCCGGATCCGTTGTCATGCTCGCAGGCGCGCCGTCCTTCACGGGGTAGACCTGATCGCCAATGGAGTTGCTGTCGGAGGTCGTGGCAGCGTTGATGCCGGGAATACCGGACATAGCAAAGATGTGATCGAAGGAATGGTTTTCGAGCATCAACACGAAAACCTTACTGATAGTCGCGCTCACGTCAGCCACTTTCGCATCGGATTCAGACATGGTGAGTCTCCATTAGAAAGTTACCTGCGATAAAAATGTCCGATCCAGCAAGGGTATCGCGATATTGAGAGGAACGACGGGACGAATCAGCATTCCCACGCGAGCAAGCGGCTACATGGCTTTGCCGAGTTCATACAGCACCAACGCGCGATAAACCGCGCTGTGCCCCGGCGTAGGCACGCCGTATTCAAGTCCGAGTTGATGCACTCGCCCCGACAGCCAACGCAGCTCGAGGGGCTTGCCGCGTTCCAGATCCTCAGACATGGATGAGCGAAAAGCGTAGGGCATGCCTTCGAGTTTGGTCATGATCTCGTCGCCGAGGCTTTCGCGCACTGCCTTGCTGGCGGCACGAGCCACCGCGATGCTCTCGTCGACGAGTTGACGTTGCAATATTCGCGTTTCAGCATGTCCCAATATTTGGCCCATACTCGCCCGCAGCAACGACGTTGAACCCGAGAGCGCGGTCAAAGCTATGAACTTCTCCCAGATCACAATGTCGATGTCGTCCGTACCCTTTGCATCTAGCTCAGCGGCACGCGAGCACGCCGAGAAAAACTCCGCCATGACAGGGTCACCGTTCGCCGCATCCGCCACAATCATGTGCAGCCCGCCGGGACTGCGAATTACGCCTGGCCGATCAACCACCGCCGACACGTAAATCACACCACCACGCACCTGAGCACCCACTACACGCGGAGTGATCATGCTGATGCTGTCGATCCCATTCTGCAAGGTAAGGACGCGAGTCTGCGCCCCGATCATGGGACTGAGCGAGCGCGCCGCCGCCTCTGTGTCCCATAACTTCACTGCGAAGATGATCAGATCAACCGGGCCGATGTCGGACGGATTTTCAGTAGCGTTGACTAACGGCAAATGGAGTGGATGCGCCGGACTCTCGATCCGCAATCCATCGCGCTGCATCGCTTCAAGATGCGTGCCACGCGCGACGAACAACACCTCTTCACCAGCCGCCTGTAGTCGGCTCCCTACGTAAGCCCCCACCGCGCCAGAACCCATGATTGCGATACGCATGATTTGACCTTTTTGCTTCTATCTAATGCGTAACGCTAAGTGACATCGTGAATTTATGCAAACACAAACGGCGCGTGCCTACGTAGCCTTGCTCCACTATCGACAACTGGATGCGGCGCCATCGGCTTAACTCCTTAGCTTGTATCCGGTGTTGAACACCCACCACACAAAAGTCAGGCAAATTAGCAGGAAGCCGAGCGTGACACCGACACTCACGCCAATATGCACATCGGCCATCCCGTAAAAGGCCCAGCGGAAACCACTGATCAGATACACGACAGGATTGAACAGCGTTATCTTTTGCCATAGCGGTGGCAGCATGTTGATCGAATAAAACGCGCCGCCGAGAAAGGTCAGTGGCGTGACGATCAGCAGCGGCACAACTTGCAGTTTTTGAAAGTTGTCGGCCCACAACCCGATGATGAAACCGAACAAGCTGAACGTGACCGCAGTCAGCAAAAGGATGGCGATCAGCCAGAACGGATGCGCGATTTCGTACGGTACGAACAGACGTGCAGTGCCCATGATGAGAAGCCCCAGCATGACCGACTTGGTAGCCGCCGCGCCCACATACCCAATCAACACTTCGATCCACGACACCGGCGCGGACAGCAACTCATAAATGGTGCCGGCCCACTTCGGCATGTAGATGCCGAACGATGCATTCGAAATACTCTCACTCAGCAACGACAGCATGACCAGCCCCGGAATGATGAAGGCACCGTAGCTGATGTTGTCGATGTCGCCCATGCGCGATCCTATGGCTTTGCCGAAGACGATGAAGTACAGCGACGTAGTAAGTACCGGTGCGGCGATACTCTGCATCACGGTGCGAAAGGTGCGCGCCATTTCAAAACGGTAGATTGCGCGAATGCCGTGCAGGTTCATACCGTTACCTCGTTCGGTTGATGCACCAGACTGACGAAAATGTCCTCCAGCGAGCTTTCGCTGGAGCGTAAATCCTTGAAGTCAATGCCGTGTTCGCCGAGCGCGCGTAGCAACGCGGCGATGCCCGTTTCTTCCTTCTGCGTGTCGAAGCTGTACACCAGCGTATGCCCTCCTTCCGTGAGTTCCAGCGACCAATCATCAAGTGCGTCCGGAATGCTCCTCATGGGCTGGCGAAGCGTTATGGCGAGCTGCTTTTTGCCCAACTTTCTCATCAGCACCTTTTTGTCTTCAACAATGATCAATTCGCCTTTGTTGATGACGCCAATACGGTCGGCCATATCTTCGGCCTCTTCGATGTAGTGCGTGGTCAAAATGATGGTGGTGCCGTTCGCGCGCAGCTCGCGCACCATGCGCCACATGTCGTGTCGCAACTCCACGTCAACGCCTGCACTGGGTTCGTCAAGGAACAGTATTCTTGGTTCATGCGCCAACGCTTTCGCGATCAGCACGCGGCGTTTCATGCCGCCCGACAGCGTCATGATTTTTGCGTCGCGTTTGTCCCACAAGGACAGGTCGCGCAGGACCTTTTCCAGATGCGCGGGATTGGGCGCTTTTCCGAACAAACCGCGACTGAAACTCATGGTAGACCAGACCGACTCAAACGCGTCGGTGTGCAGCTCCTGCGGCACCAGCCCAATGCTCGCCCGCGCCGCGCGATAGTCACGCAACGTGTCGTGGCCGTCAGCGATCACCGTACCGCTGCTGGCGTTGACGATGCCGCAAATGATACTAATCAGGGTCGTCTTGCCCGCGCCGTTGGGGCCGAGCAGCGCGAATATCTCTCCACGCTTGATGTCAAGGTTGACGTCTTTGAGCGCCTGAAACCCGCTGGCATAGGTTTTATTGACCCCGCGTATGCGCACGATGGCGGCTGATGTTTGATCGGTCATAACTCAGTCTACTGCTGCAAACCATCATTCTCCTCCGATTCGGGGGGGTTCGTTTCCCGCTCCCTGATGAACGCTAGCGCAAACAACTTTAACAATCTCACACTGAGTTGTTTTTGAGAAAAATTGTCATGATGTGGGAAACCGCACTCTTATGGATAATATGGTTTGTGATCAGCGTTAGCGTGTACTTCAACATACGCAGGAAACGTTTTCGTTCGCTCCATTTTCACCACAAGGCCAACCCTCTTGAACGCAGTAACTCAAGTGACATCTACACATCACATCAATGGAGACTCGGGTCGCATCGGCGCCTTCGGCAGCGGCAAAGACGTTCGCCGCGTTGAGGACGATCTGCTGCTCAAGGGCTTGGGGCAATTCACCGATGACGTGACGGTTGGCGGACTTACGCATTTGTTCTTTTTGCGCTCACCGTATGCGCACGCCGATATCGCCGCAATCAACGTGCAGGCTGCTAGCGCAATGCCGGGCGTGTTGCTGATTGCGACAGGTGCCGATCTGGTGGCAGCGGGCGTGAAACCCGTGCCCGGCGTGGCCGGATTTATGCGTGCAGACGGCACGCCGGCACGATCTGCGCCGCGGCACGCGCTGGCGGTGGGACGGGTTCGTTTTGTCGGTGAGCCGGTCGCAGCGGTGGTCGCACAAACGCTGGAGCAAGCTCGGCTTGCTGCTGAGGCGATTGACGTGAGTTACGCCGCGCTGCCGGTGGCGGTTCATCTTGATGATGCGACTGCACCTGACGCACCGCTGATGTGCGAAGAGCTGAGTGACAACATCGCCGCTGAAATGCGTCATGGCGACGCAAAAGCAACTGCTGATGCCTTTGCAGTCGCCAAGCACATCGTCAAGCTCAGGCTCGTGAACCAGCGCGTGTCCGCGTTCTCGCTGGAGCCGCGCAGCGTGCTGCACACGTTCGATGAAACCAGCGGACGGCTGACGATACGCATGAGCAGTCAAATGCCTTCGGGGCTGCGCGACACGGTGTGCGGCGCACTCAGCATGCCCAAGGAACAGGTGCGCGTGGTTGTTGGTGACGTCGGCGGTGGCTTTGGCATGAAAACCGGTGCGTATCCCGAGGATGTGGCGGTCGCGTTTTGTTGCCGCGCGTTGAAGCAAACGGTGAAGTGGATTGGTGATCGTGGCGAAGAGTTTGTGTCCGCAGGTCACGGGCGCGATGTGGTGTCCGTGGCTGAATTGGCGCTTGATGAGCACGGCCAAATTCTCGCCTTGCGCGTGGTGAGCCACGCCAATGTCGGCGCCTACGCAACCGGTGTGGCGGTCGCGATTTCGTTGATGATCGGGCCGTGGGTGCAGACCAGCGTTTACGACATCAAGACCATCGATTTTCGCTTTAAAGGCGTACTCACCAACACCGCGCCGATTGGCGCGTATCGCGGCGCGGGACGACCTGAAGCAATTTTCATCATCGAGCGGTTAATGGACGAAGCTGCGCGGCAGATCGGTATGGATCGCGTCGAATTACGCCGACGCAATTTCATTCAGCCGAGCCAGATGCCCTTCGCCAACCCGATGAAGCAGGTGTACGACAGCGGCAAGTTTGAGCACGTGATGAATCAGGGATTAGCGCTGGCCGATTGGGCGGGTTTCGACAAGCGTGAAGCCGAATCAAAACAACGCGGCAAATTACGCGGACTCGGTATCGCCACGTTTCTGGAATGGACCGGCGGCAACGTGTTTGAAGAGCGCGTCACCGTCACGGTGAAACCGGAGCGCATTATTGAGGTGTTCTCCGCCGTACAGGCGATGGGGCAGGGCATTGCGACGACCTTGGCGCAGCTCGTGGTGGACAGCTTCGGCGTATCAATGGACAAAGTGCGCATCGTGCTGGGTGACACCGATCGCGGCGATGGCTTTGGCAGCGCGGGCTCACGCTCGATCTTCACCGGCGGGTCGGCCGTACGCATCGGATCGGAACGCACGATTGATGCAGCGAAACAGATGGCGGCTGATGAACTGGAAGTTGCAGCGGGCGATTTGAGCTATGCCGACGCGACGTTTACCGTCGCGGGTACTGATATTTCGATTGATTTGTTTGCGTTGGCCGCGAAGCAAACAGGCCGACGTATTTTTGTCGAATCAACGAGCACCGTGGCTGGCCCGTCATGGCCCAATGGCTGCCATATTTGCGAGGTGGAAATTGACCCGGATACGGGCCATGTTGAGGTGGTCGCGTATTCATCTGTCAACGATGTCGGTCGCGTTATCAATCCGATGATCGTACGCGGTCAGCTTGACGGCGGCGTGGTGCAAGGCTTGGGGCAGGCGCTGTGCGAACACCTGCAATACGACCGTGAGAGCGGGCAGCTGGTCACGGGAAGCATGATGGACTACGCCGTTCCACACGCCGACATCATCGGCGCGATGACGCACGAACTCGATCAATCCACGCCGTGTCTGAACAATCCGTTGGGCGTCAAAGGCGTGGGCGAGCTGGGCACCATTGGTGCCACGCCTGCTGCGGTGAATGCGGTGGCCGATGCGTTTTCGCGTAACGGGCTCGCGGCAAAAACACCGCTGCTGCAAATGCCGCTGACGGCGATGCGGGTGTGGCAATTGATGCAGAAAACGTGAGTCGACCGTTGCATAAACTCACGTCATGAATCACGCAAACAACGCTTCAACTGAAGCTCCACCGGCAAGCGTCGTGTGGCTCGGTTATGGCGGCCTAATCCCGTTTGTTGCGCTCTCCGCAGGATCGTTCGCAGTCGCTGAATATGCCGCGCTTTGCCGAATCGCGTTGATCCTGTACGGCGCGGTGATCTTGAGCTTTGTGGGCTCACTGCACTGGGCGTTTGCTATGACATTGCCAGGTCTCAACGCCGCAAAGCGCACCGAGTGCTTCGTGTGGAGCGTGGTGCCTGCGCTGCTCGCTTGGCCCGCAGCGATGTTGATGGCAGTGTCTTCACAAATTAGCTTTGTCAGTATTTTTTTTGGCTACAAGGTTGCTGCGGCACCGGTCATGATCGGATTTGTGGCAAATTACATTCAGGACATTCGACTCACGCGCGTCGCTGAGCTGCCTGCGTGGTATTTGCCGCTGCGCTTGCGCTTGACGACCGTTGCTTGCGTTTTTTTATCGGCGGCAGGTTTTACACATCTCTTGCGTTGACTTCACAAGCGCCACCCGTGACTCTCGGCGCGTCAATCGAAAATTATTTCCATCCTTGCAACCACTGCGACTCATCCAACAAATCACGCCACGGCAGCGCGAAGCTTCGTTTTGAATACGTCGCTTCAATTTCAATCATTTCAATTTGCGCATCGGGCACATCGGGTTCGATGAGCTTGACGACGATGAAATGCTTCTCCTTATTTTGCGGACGGGTCGCGGTCCACTTGGTGAGCAGCAGTTTTTTGGCGTTCAGGCGCAGCGCGGCGCGATTCGGTTTGGGCTGAAAGCCATTGGTTGAGTCCACGGTAAGGCCGCTCTGCGTAAAACGTTGATGCGTGATTCTCTACGCAAACGTCTGACTAGCGTTTCAGGCGCTGTCCTACACGCCGGCCACAGTGCGAGCTTGATACTATGTACACAACAAACAACTATCACGAGGCCCCCTTGAATCTACACGCCGCACTCACCCCCATCATTTCGCTGATCGCGGGCATCCTGATCTTGATCATGCCGAAGCTTTTAAACTTTATTGTTGCGATCTATCTCATCGTCATCGGCCTGGTAGGACTGTTCGGCGGCTCGCTTCGTTTGTAGTCGTGGCCTGCAAGGGCGAACGTTAAAATCGGGCCTATGGCCCGTAAACACCGCACTGAATCTCTTCCGACCGTTCGCCTCAAGAGTGAGCGGACATTTCATCACCCGCTGATTTTTCAGAAAATGGTGGAGCGCCCGCAAGAGCGCATCGTGCCGGGCGATCTGGTGGAGGTGGTCAGCGTTGACGGCGAATTCATAGGGCGCGGCATGTTAAACATGCAGGCGCCGATGGCGATCCGCCTTCTCACCGAAAAGCAGGACGAAGTGGTCGATACGCATTTCATTGCGGAGCGTATTTCCACGGCAGTGCAATTGCGGCGCGAGGTCTATGGCCTTGATGAAATGACCGACAGCTATCGCGTGATTCATGCGGAAGGCGACGGGTTGTCCGGGCTGATTGTGGATCGCTTTGGCGACGTGTTGGTTGTGTGCTTTTACGCGGCGGGCATGTTTCGCATGCAGCACTGGATTTATGACGCATTGTTATCGCAGTTTCCCGAATCGCATATCTTTGCGTTTGGTGACGACAACGCGCAAAAACAGGAAGGCTTCGAATGCCCGCCCGGCAAGCCGCCGCATGGCGGCAAACCCGTCACGATCAGCGAATTTGACGCCAAGTTTTTTGTGCAAATTGGTGGCAAACACAAGACCGGCTTTTTCTGCGATCAGCGCGACAATCGTCAGCGTTGGGGCGAGCTGATCGCCGCAACAAAAAGCACCAGCATGCTCGATCTGTGCTGCAACTCCGGGGGCTTCGCGGTGTATTCCGGCCTGAACGGCGCGACCGACATCACAGGCGTTGATCTCGACGAAGAAGCCGTCGATTTCGCGACGCGCAACTTGCGTTTGAACAACATTAAAGCGAAGGTTGCGCAGGCCGATATTTTCCCGTGGCTGCGTGAAGCGCAAGAAGCAGGCAAACGCTGGGACGCTGTCGTTCTTGATCCCGCGAAGATGACCCGTGCGCGCGACGAAGTGATAGACGCGCTGAAAAAATACCTCGACATGAACAAGCTCGCGCTGAGCGTCGTCAAGCCGGGCGGTTTGTTCCTCACCTGCTCATGCACGGGCGTAGTGAGCGAGGAGCAGTTCCTCGACATGCTGCGCCGCGCGGCGTTTTACTCAGGGCGCGAGGTGCAAATACTGGAAGTACGCGGTGCTGGCCCGGATCATCCCTGGATGGCGCACGTGACGGAGAGTCGGTACCTTAAAGCGGTGTTCTGTCGCGTGCTCTAGCCGCGAGACACTCCAGCGCCCGAGCGCCCATAGGCTCGGTTAGCGAACGAGGGTTTCAGTTCACGGCGCTCAATCGCTACGACCATTCAATTTCAGATTTATCGGCATCATTGGCCGCTCAACAAGCACGCGCGTGATGTTAAATTTTGTGCGCGCCTTTTTGCATATTCATTATGACGATCGCATGAACGCGCAATCCCTTTTGCCGATTTATGCCTGGGAGCGGCGCTCCCGGCGGAGCGTTGTTATGTTGTCAGTTCGCCAGTCACTCGTTATTGTCACGTTCTTTCTCAGCGCCTTTGCGCACGCACAGAGTGCCCTGAAAATAGGGCTCGTGGTGCCGCAAACCGGGGCACTAAAAGGTGCGGGTAAAGACGTAGCAAGCGCGACCGTAGCATGGGCGTCCGAACACAATCGCAGCGGCGGACTGCGCGGGCGAAAGATTGACCTGCGCGTCTATGACGACGAGAGCAGCGCGGACGGAGCGAAGCGCGCGGCCACCAAAGCGATTGCCGACGGCGTTGAGCTTTTCGTCAATTGCTTCGGCACGGTGGCCTGCATTCAAATCGCAAAGGAGGCGCAAGCCGCGAACCTCGCGCTGCTCGGCCCAATTGCAGGCGCAGAAGTGCTGCGTGAAGCCGCGTTTTGCAATGTGTTTTCAACCCGTCCGTCCGCGTCACAAGAGATGGCTGCCATTTTCAAGTACGTTACGACCGTCGGACAATCCGAGACCACAGTGATCTATCAGGACGACGGGTTTGGCAAAGGCTACCGCGATGTGCTGGCCAAGGCGACTGAATCTACGAAGGGCTTCCGCATCAAAAATCAGTTTGCCATCGATATCAACACGCGAAACTTCGACGACGTTGCCGCCAAAGTCATTGCCTCGGGCGAGGCCTTCAGTGTCGTTCTTTTGTGCAACACGCCCAATTCAATTGCGATGATCAATGCGCTCAGCAAGCGTGGCTATCGTGGAATCAATTTCAATTTGGCTGCGCAGGCCAACTCCACATTCATCACGGCAGTATCGCAAGAAGTTCGCGCCAACAAAATTGTCGCGTCCTTCGTGACGACCGCACCACCGTCCACCTCACGCGCGGCCGCGGCGACCGGTTATCGCACCGCCCTCGCCAGCTGGGCCAAAGAATCAGAACCCGGCTACGTCGGCATGGAAGCCTACGTGAACGCCGCCGTGCTCGAGAAGCTCACCGAGGGCTTTGCACCGGCCCGCATCGACGCGACGCTCAGGCGTCACCCACGCGACGGCCAGATCGGTGGCATACCTATGAGCTATCAGCCCGAATCCCGCACCATGCGTGGCTGGCTCGACATCGCGGTGGTTTCGCAAACGGGACAGATTCGCCACCAGTAGCGTCGCAGTGGGTGGCGGGTGCAGCGAACCAGAACCCGCTACATTTGCGGCTCACATTGATGCGGAACACTTTCTATGCGGCCGTTTGCTGCCACCACTTACAGCGCTGTTAGCCCCGGCAAGCGCGTCCTGATTCTCGGCGCAGTGCACGGCAACGAAGTCGCCGGCACGCACGGCATTCGTCGCGTAATTGACGAGATAGAAAGCGGTGCGCTCGAAATTGAAAACGGCACGGTAACTTTCGTGCCGATCACCAATCCGATGGCCTATGCGATGAAGCGCCGGATCGGTGATCGCAACCTGAACCGCAATCTCGCGCCCACCGAAACGCCAACCGAGTT
>JANXNO010000131.1 GCA_025354075.1 Burkholderiales bacterium
CCAGCGCGCGCTGCGTATCGGCCATCTGACCGCGCAATTGCACAATCTGCTTGCGCGCTTCTTCGTCGTCAAACATGCCCGCGTGGGCCGCAGGAAGCAACGCAGAGAACGCAAGCCCCAGCGTGACTGCGCGCAGGGCTCTCCACTTGACCGTCATCGCAATCGTACTGGCACCACGCATCAATTACTCTCCAGCGTAGGCCAAGTCACAACGCCGGTTTTCAGCGTAGGCAGCCTCGGTACTGGCAGGATTTTTGGGCTTCTCTTCACCAAAACTCACGGTGTCAATCTGCGACTCGCTCACGCCGAGCAGGGTCAACACGCGCTTCACGCTCTCGGAGCGCTTTTGGCCGAGTGCCAAGTTGTATTCGCGGCTGCCGCGCTCATCGGTGTTGCCTTCAACCTTGATCCGCGCGTTGCGGTTTTGCTTCAAATAGGCCGCATGCGCTTCCAGCAGCGGCTTGTATTCATCGCGCACAGTGAAACTGTCATAGTCATAAAAAATTTCGCGGCGTGACAGCGGGCTGCGTGGGTCACGAAGCGCATTGACGCCACTGGCGGGCGTAGGAATCGTGCTTCCCGCAGCGCCTGCGGTGGTATTCGCACCTGACGTACCGGCATTAGGTGCTACCGGCGTGGTGTCGCTGGTGCTGGTTCGGTTTTCAACCGGCGCTGCGGTTTCCGGCGTCGAGGAGCAGCCCGCGAGTGCTGCAGCAGCACAGGCGGCAAGGACAAGTTTCAGCAGGGATTTCATGGGTATTCCTTTCGGTGACGGGACTTCGATGATCGATTCGATAATTGCGTATCTGTCTACTTCGGTAGCGGACCCCAGGCCGGTTCGCGCACATCCGCATTGCTGGCACCGAGCCGCTGCTTGACGCGACCGTCAGCCGACACCGCTGCAAGAATACCCTTCCCGTTATACACCGAGGCGTACACGATCAGCTTTCCGTTGGGCGCGAATGAGGGCGACTCGTCGACGGGCCCCTGGGTCAACACCTGTACCTGACGCGACGCAAAATCCTGCACCGCCAGCATGTAGCGCGAGCCTTCGCGCTTAACGAACACCATGCTCTTGCCATCAGCCGCCACGCGCGGATTGGCGTTGTCGTTGCCCTCGAAGGTGACGCGTTCAGCATTGCCGCCGTCGCCCGAAATACGGTAAATTTGCGGCGAGCCGCCGCGATCACTCATGAAATAAATGCGGCCATCCGGCGCCCAGTTCGGCGCGGTGTCGATGGCACCGCTGTTGGTCAGTCGCGTGGCGTTAGAGCCATCGGCGCCGGCCACAAAAAGTTGCGTGCCACCCGCCTGTGACGATGCGAACACGATGCGGTCGCCGTTGGGCGACCAGGCGGGAGCCGATTGATTGCCCGACGCGCGCGTCAGCAGCGCGCGCTGGCCAGTGCTTACGTTTTGCACGTAGACGCTCGGCTTGCGGCCCTCAAACGACACATATGCCAGACGGCTGCCATCGGGCGACCAGGACGGCGAGATGATGGGCTCTACCGAATTAACCACTGGAATCGCATTGAAGCCATCGCTGTCGGCCACAATTAGCTGGAAGCGGCCGGGCGACTTGGCGACATAGGCCAGGCGTGTGCTGAACACTCCTTTTTCGCCGGTGAGCCGTTCGTAAACTATGTCCGCAATGCGGTGCGCGGTGGCCCGCAAATCCTTGTCGGCAACGTTGAACACGAGGCCGGTTAACTGCTCCTGTTTCGGCACGTCAACCAGCCGGAAACTTACTGCAATCAGGCCATTGGCCGCAGGGGCAAGCGAGCCGATCACGGTGGCGTCTGCGCCACGTGTTTTGAGCTCCGAAAACGGAATGGCGCTAATGTCGCCGCTTTTGGGCAAGCCATTGCTATTGACAGTTTTGATCAAACCGCTGCGCGCTAGATCCGCTTCAATGACCGCTGACATTTGCTGTGCGGACGCGTCTGATCCCGCAAAACCTGCCACGGCCACCGGAATTTGTTGCGCCCCTACGCCAACGATATCAATGGTCAACTGCGCCCGAGCGGCCACCGAGACGAGCAGCATGCCGAGCAGCGCAAGGCTGCGAAAAGAAAATGAGTTCATCGGTCTGGGCTTGATGTGATCGATAGTGTGATTGATAGCACGGACTGCGCGCGGTCGCGAGCTTCGGTGGCTGATTCGAGCGTAGGATAAGGCCCCAGCCGCACGCGGTACAACGAATTGATCTGCTGAACGCGCGGCAAGATACTTAATTCAGTCCCCATATGCTGTTGGAACGCCTGAGCGTTCGCAAAGTTTCCGAAAGCGCCCAATTGAACGAAATACTCTCGTTGCGAGTTTGGCTGCAACGGGGGTTGCTCCTGCGGCGTGACCGGCACCACCGCTGGAATCGGGATCGGTAGCGTGGAAGCAAGTGCAGACACAGTGGACGCAGAAAACGGAGGCTGCAACAGCTCGAGCTCCACCTCGCCACTGCCGCCCTGCGCGATGCCCAGCCGGTGCGCAGCGGCATAAGACAGATCCACGATGCGTCCCGCGTGGAACGGGCCGCGATCATTGATGCGCACGATCACGGTCTTGCCGGAACGGGTGTGGGTCACGCGGGCGAAGCAGGGCAATGGCGCGGTGGGATGAGCGGCGGTCATGGCAAACATGTCGTATACCTCGCCAATGGCAGTTTTTTGCCCATGAAATTTACGGCCGTACCACGAAGCAATGCCACGCTGGCGCAGCGTGGTCAGCGAGGTTAACGGTTTGTAATCGACGCCAAACACGTTGTACGGACGGTTGGCAAAGCGGTGTAGCGGCTCGTCGCGCGGCTGCGCATCCGGGATTTGATCGAGGTCGCCCGGGATTGAGGCGGCAGGACCGTCATCTTTGTAATAGGCGCCGGGACGTGCGTTGGCTGAGGACGGAGACTTCGACGCGGGCTTGCTGGCGCAACCGACTAACAGCGCAGCGACGCTGACCAGAGCCGTGGCCGCCACTGCCCTGGAATGGCGCAATCGCGTCACGAATTCACCAATTTCCGGTGAGTGGTTACGCTCATCAGGATGCCCACTGCGATGAACAGCGTCATCAGCGCGGTGCCGCCAAAGCTCATGAACGGTAGCGGCACGCCAACCACTGGGAGGATGCCAGTCACCATGCCCATATTGACGAAGGCATACGTGAAAAACATCAGCGACATGGACCCCGCCATCAACCTGCCGAACAGCGTTGACGCGTTGGCAGCGATGACAAAACAGCGGCCAATAAACAGCAGGTACAGCACCACCAGCACCACGCCACCTAGCAAACCGAATTCTTCGCCGTATACCGCAAAGATGAAGTCGGTGTGCTTCTCGGGAAGGAATTCAAGATGGGTTTGCGTGCCGTTCAGCCAGCCTTTGCCGAGTAGTCCGCCAGAACCGATAGCGATGGCCGCTTGTGTGGTGTGCCAGCCCGCATCCTGGCCATCGGCCTCGGGATTCAGGAAGGTCATAACCCGCTCTTTCTGGTAGTCATGAATACCCACCTCAAAGTGCCACATCGCGGTGACCAGACACGCGCCGATCACGGCCGCGCCAACAATCACGCGCCAGTCAAGCCCGGCCAGGTAAAGAACGTAAAAACCGCAGGCACCAATCAGCAGCGCAGTGCCCAAATCGGGCTGGCGCACGACCAGGCCGAACGGGATGACCACGAGAATGGCAGCCACCGCAAAGTTGCGCCAATTCATCGCGCCCTCATGCCGCTCGAAGTACCAGGCAAGTATCAGTGGCAACGCAATCTTCATGATTTCGGAAGGCTGGATATTGCCGAAGCCGGGAATTTTCAACCAGCGGCGCGCGCCTTTGACAATTTCGCCGCCGAGCGCGACGCCGATCAGCAGCACGATACCGATCACATACAATGGCACCGCAAAACGGGCAATGAATTGCGGCGACAGATTGGCGATAAAGATCATGATCGCCACGGCCACGATGACCTTTTGCGACTGCGAGGTGACGCGGCCCAACGTTTCGTTGGTGGCGCTGTACAGCACCAGTAAACCGAGCGCTGCGATGGTCGTCACCATCGCAAACAGGAACGGATCAAGGTGATCGGTGAGCTTCGCCCACACCTGCTGAATCATCGTGCGCGCCTGACTTCTGCGGCAACGCTGGCCGCTGCAATTGCTTCGCTACCCACGATGGGCTTTTTGATGGCTGCATCAAGAAGCGTCGAATCAAAATAAGCGTCCATCACTTTTTTTGCAATTGGCGCGGCGGCTTCTGCGCCAAAACCGCCATTTTCTACAAAGGCAACCAGCGCAATGGTGGGCTTGTCGAGCGGCGCAAGCGCGATGTACCAGGCGTGATCGCGCAACCGCTCGGCCACTTGCGACGCGACATAGTCACCGCCGCGCAGACCAAACACCTGCGCGGTTCCGGTCTTGCCGCCGCTCGCGTATTTCGCCTTCAGAAAGGCTGTGCGACCCGTGCCCCCCGTCACCACGCCGGCCATACCCTTGAGAACAGCATCAATGTGCGCGGATTTCAGCGGTACGGTGTAGGCCGGGGACGGCTGTGTCAGGCGATATTCGCTGGTGCGCGCATCCTGAACGCTTTTCACCAGGTGCGGTTTGAACGCGACACCGCGATTAGCCAGCACCGACGTGGCGTAGGCCATTTGCAGTGGCGTGAATGTGTTGAAACCCTGGCCGATACCGAGCGACACCTGGTCGCCCACATGCAGCTTCGGATCTTTCGGTCGATACTTGGCCTTCCACGCGCGATCCGGCAGAATTCCGGTGAGCTCGCCATCAATATCGATGCCAGTCTTTTGGCCGAAGCCGAATTGGCGCATGAAGGTTGCCCATTCGTCGATGTCGGTTTCTGCGGCCACCTGGTAGTAATAGGTGTCGCAGGACACGATGATCGATTTCACCAGGTCAACAGCACCGTGGCCGCCCGCCTTGTCATCACGCCAGTAACCACCACCAAGGCGGAAAAACCCCGGGTCACTGATGGTCTGCTGGGCGGTTCTGACGCCAAGTTCCTGCGCCATCAATGCCATGAATGGCTTGTAGGTAGACCCAGGAGGATAAGCGCCACGCAGCGGACGATTGAGCAGCGGCTTGTCGATGGAGGTGTTCAGCAAATCCCAGTTTTGCGGATCAATGCCGTCAACAAAAAGATTTGGGTCGTAGCCCGGTTTACTGACGAAGGCGAGCACGTCGCCGGTGGTTGGGTCGATAGCAACCAGTGCGCCGCGCTTGGTGCCAAAGGCTTCTTCGGCAATTTTTTGCAGGCGTATATCCAGCGAGAGCTGAAGGTTGTTGCCCGTAACAGACGGCTTGCGCGATAGTGTTCGTATGACGCGCCGGGACGCGTCAACCTCAACCTCGGTGGCACCCGCGGTACCGTGCAATTCCCGTTCATATGAGAGCTCGATGCCTACTTTGCCGATGTAGTCGGAGCCCTTGTAATTGGCGGTCAGCCCTTGCGTTTCAATGCGCTCTTTTTCACCCTGACTGATGCGCCCAATGTAGCCAACGACATGGCTTGCCACCTCGCCAAACGGATACTGGCGGAACAGCCGCGCCTTGATTTCCACCCCAGGCAGCCGATATCGATTGGCCGCCACGCGAGCGACTTCTTCGTCAGTCAGGCGCGACTTCAGTGGCAGGCTGTCGTTGGTGCGGAATTCTTCCAGCAGGCGCTTGAATCGACGGCGATCGCGCGATGAAATCTCAACGATCTTCGCGACTTCGTCAATGGCGGCATCAAGGTCGGGGATTTTTTGTGGATTGAGCTCCAGCGTGTACGCCGAATAATTCGATGCCAGCACTACGCCGTTGCGATCAGTGATGATGCCGCGATTCGGCGCTTCGGGTTGAATGTCGATGCGATTGGCTTCGGCGAGCGTCGCGAAATGCTTGTGCTGCACGACTTGCAGATAGACAAATCGACCCAGCAGCGTGACAAAACAAAGCACCACTACAACGGCTGCGAGCGACAGACGGCGCTGATACCAGAACAGCTCCTGGTCGTAGTTTCTGAGTTCAGCGCCCATGGTGATTCTGGATTAATCGAGTAGTGAACGAACGCGTTGCGGCCATTGCAGCAGCGCGGAAACAACCGGCCAGATCAGGGCACTACTCACGCTACTCAAAATCATGGCGGCTGTTGGCACTGTCGCGCCGCTCATCAATCGCAGTATCAGCACCACCAGCTGCGCAACGATCAGCAAACCCAGCACGTGCAACGCTTGCTGCCATAGCGGAAAACGCAGCACTCGACGGTGAAAGAAACTCGCAGCAAAACCAAGAATCGCGTAGGCCAACGCATGCTGGCCGAAGAGATTGGCCTCCACCACGTCAGTAAGCAGGCCGCATGCCCACGCGACGCCAATACCGATCCAGCGCGGTTGATGAATCGCCCAGTAAAGCAGCACCAGTGCAAAAAAATCAGGCCGTATGGCGAGTGCAAAGCCCGACAAAGGCAGCAGGTTGATGGTGAATGCCAGTGTCAACGTGATCGCCACAAACCACGGCTTCGGGGCGAGCAGGATGTCTTCCGGTCGGGCAATTTTGAACAACGGAGAGTCGGGTAAGTGAAACATGCTTACCTTCTCTTTTTGCTCGTGCCGTCAGCAGCAACTACGTCTGCTGCGGGTTTAGGGGCGAGCGCGACGGGTTTGTCGAGCACCAGCACCGCATCAGAGCCCGAGACACTGGCGGTCGGTGCGCATTCGATCACCGCGAACGCGCTTTCAGCGTTGCGATGAACGCTGCTCACCCGGGCAACCCTGATGTTGCTCGGATAGAGCCCGTCAATACTGGAGGTCAGGAGCACGTCACCGTCCTTCACGTCGGCGTTGCTCGCCACATACCGCAGCTCGGGTAGTTTGCCCGGGCCGCGTCCATAGAGCAGCGCCCGCATGGCAGTGCGCTCAATTTTCACCGGCACCGCGAAGTCCTTTTCGGTCACCAACGTCACCTCAGCGAAAAGCGGATGCACGCGTGTTAGCTGTCCGAGCAAACCCAGCTCATCAACCACTGCTGAGCCTGGCTCAAACGGCTGCCCGGCACTGCGATCAACAAAGGCCTTTTGCGAGAACGGATCGCGGCCCAAATACACCACGCGGGCTGCTTGTGCGCGCACGGGTGGAGTTTGTGAGATTTGTAGCAATTTCGATAACTTGTCGGCTTCCTGCTTTGACGCAATTTGCGCCTGCTGTGCCTGCGACGCTTGCAGCAACTCTGTTTTGAGACGTGTGTTTTCGTCGCGAAGTTCGCTGCGTGTGTCAAAAAACTCGCCGATGCTTTTGGCCATTTGTGCTGGAACCAGGGCCGCTTGCTGCACCGGATACACCACTGTGGCAATCGCCATGCGCACCGTTTCAAGTGTCTTGAAGCGCGCATCGATGAACATCAGTGCCAGCGAGATCACGCCAAAAAAAGTCAGGCGCGCAATCGGGCTCGGTCCACGGTTAAAAAAGCGGGGCGGTTCCGAGGGCAGCGAAGTTACTCTACCGTGCATAGACGTCGAAGCAGTGCATAGAAAAAAACGCACATCGGCAACCAACGCGCATCGTTAGAAGGCGTGGTTGGCAAAACATCCCGCTTCTGGCGTTAGTCGGTAGTGAATATTGACGACAAGCGATCAATATTCTCGAGCGCCTTGCCACAGCCGCGCACCACGCAGGTGAGCGGATCTTCGGCCACCACCACAGGCAGCCCAGTTTCTTCCATCAGCAGGCGATCAAGATCGCGCAGCAGCGCGCCGCCGCCGGTCAACACCATGCCTTTGTCGGCAATGTCAGAGCCTAGCTCCGGTGGCGTGCGTTCCAGCGCTTGTTTCACTGCGCCAACAATCGCGTTCAGCGGATCGGTCAGTGCTTCAAGAATTTCATTCGACGACACGGTGAACGCGCGCGGAATGCCTTCGGCTAGGTTGCGGCCTTTGATTTCCATGTCGCGCACTTCGCTGCCGGGGAATGCAGAGCCGATCTTTTTCTTGATTGTTTCCGCGGTCTGTTCACCAATCAACATGCCGTAATTGCGGCGGATGTAATTGATGATCGCCTCATCAAATTTGTCGCCACCGACCCGCACGGAACCCGCATACACCATGCCGCCCAGCGAGATCACGCCGACTTCGGTCGTGCCGCCGCCGATGTCGACCACCATCGAACCGGTCGCATCCGAAATCGGCAAATCAGCACCGATGGCCGCGGCCATCGGCTCTTCGATCAGGAACACCTTCGAGGCACCGGCACCGAGCGCAGACTCGCGAATCGCACGTCGTTCCACCTGTGTCGACCCGCAGGGCACGCAAATAATGATGCGGGGACTCGGGCTGAACATCTTGCTGTCAAGCACCTTGCGGATGAACTGCTTCAGCATCTGCTCGGTGACGTTGAAATCGGCGATTACGCCGTCCTTCATGGGACGAATCGCGGTGATGTTGCCCGGGGTGCGGCCCAACATCTGCTTGGCCGCAAGGCCCACGTCCATAATCACGCGCTTGCCGTTGGGGCCGCCTTCCTGGCGGATAGCAACAACGGACGGCTCATCAAGGACGATGCCCTTCCCGCGCACGTATATCAATGTGTTGGCGGTACCGAGATCAATCGCGATGTCGGTGGATAGATAACTGGTCAGAAACTTGAACATAAACTCTAGCGGCCTCCCGTGACCGCATCCCGCATGGGCGCTTTCGCGCGATCCGCCAAATGCGAATCACACGACACTGCAAATCCCCCGGAAACGTCGTCTGCAAGCCCTTCTCGATCACCGATTTAAGAGGCTACAGCGTGTTGTATTTAACGCGATATGTTACCCTACCGCTCTTGCGAAAACCCAACAATCCTCGCCTTTCGCCGCTGCTTCTGCTAAGCGGCGCATCGCGCGGGCTTCTCGTTTCAGATTCATGAGTCTCACTCCCCAAGATATTGAGCGCATCGCGCATCTCGCGCGCATTCGCGTCACTCCCGCCGACGTGGCCGACGTTCAGGCCAAACTCGACGGCATTTTCAAGCTGATTGACGAAATGCAGGCCGTGAACACCAAAGGCGTCGAGCCCATGTCACACGGCCTCGACATGGTGCTTCGATTGCGTGACGACGTGGTGACAGAGACCAACCGTCGCGATGACTTTTTGAAGAATGCGCCCGATTCGGCGGAAGGATATTTCCTGGTGCCGAAGGTGATGGAATAACCATGGTTTGGAACACCTTTGCCACCGTTGCCGAAACTATCAAAGCGTTGAACGACGAAAAGGTCAGCGCCGTTGAACTCGCGACGCACTACCTCGACCGTGCGGACGCGCTGCAACCCGCGCTCAACGCCTACGTCACGCTTGACCGCGAAAAAACGCTGGTTGAGGCCAAAGCGGCGGACGCCAAACGCGCATCCGGTGACGCCACGCCGCTGCTCGGCGTGCCTGTCGCCCACAAGGATATCTACTTGATCGAAGGCTGGCGTACCACCTGCGGCTCGAAGATGCTGGAAAATTTCGTCGCGCCGTACAC
>JANXNO010000171.1 GCA_025354075.1 Burkholderiales bacterium
CCGCGACCCAACGTCGCCCGACACAGGTTGGGTCGCGGCAAGACGTTCCCACAAAAATCTATCCGCGAGCTTTCAGCAAATGCTTGATCTGCTAGTCACCCACGCCAACCTGCCCGACGGGCGCACCGACATGTCTATCGCCGTGCGCGATGGCCGTATCGTGGAGGTAGCGCCGCGCATCGACGCGCAGGCGCACGAGACCGTCGACGCCGGTGGCATGTTGCTAACGCCACATTTCGTCGATCCACACTTCCACATGGACGCGACGTTGAGCTACGGCCTGCCCCGCGTCAACCAGAGCGGCACGCTGCTCGAAGGCATCGCGCTGTGGGGTGAACTCAAACCAACCCTCACGGCCGACGCCATCATCGAGCGTGCGCTCGCCTATTGCGACTGGGCCGTCGCCAAAGGGCTGCTGGCGATCCGGTCGCATGTGGATACGAGCGACCCGAGCATTCTGGCCGTTGAGGCACTGCTAGACGTCAAGCGCCGCGTCGCGCCATACCTCGATCTGCAACTCGTCGCGTTCCCGCAGGATGGATTGTTGCGGACAAAAGGCGGGGTAGACAACCTCAAGCGCGCACTCGACCTAGGCGTCGACGTCATCGGCGGCATCCCGCATTTCGAACGCACGATGGCCGAGGGCGCGGCAACCGTCAAGCTGCTGTGCGAGATCGCGGCCGAACGCGGCAAGTTGGTGGACATGCACTGCGACGAGAGCGACGACCCGTTATCACGCCACATCGAAACGCTCGCATACGAAACGCAGCGCCTCGGACTGCAAGGTCGCGTCACCGGATCGCACTGCACGTCCATGCATTCGATGGATAACTATTACGTCAGCAAACTGCTGCCACTGATTGCCGAAAGCGGCGTGAGCGTCATCGCCAACCCGCTCATCAACATCACACTGCAAGGCCGCCACGACACCTATCCAAAGCGTCGCGGAATGACGCGTGTGCCTGAACTGATGAACGCAGGCGTGAACGTCGCCTTCGGCCATGACTGCGTGATGGACCCTTGGTACAGCCTCGGCTGCGGCGACATGCTCGAAGTGGCACACATGGGCCTGCACGTCGCGCAGATGACCAGCCAGGAAGGCATGCGACGCTGCTTTGACGCGGTGACGACCAACGCCGCGAAAGTGATGCATCTTCAAGGTTACGGCTTGCGCGTTGGCTGCGATGCGAGCTTTGTACTGTTGCAAGCGCGCGATCCAATTGAAGCGATTCGGTTGCGGGCTACCAGACTCAAGGTGTTTCGTAAAGGAAGGCTTGTCGCAGAGACATCGCCCACCACAGCGACCCTCGATTTGGAAGGTCGACCACAGAAAACCGACTGGATCGCGCGGCCACGAGACACCGCCAAGTAGGGTGGAACGCTTGCGGTTCAGCCGCGCACGAGCTTCAAGTTCACTTTACGAACAAAGTCACCACGTTGGTCGGTACCGCGAGCGTGCCGACCTACGGGCTTAACGGCGCATACCCCGATACATCGCTACGGGCTCTCCGCCGTGGGCACTACCAATCTGAACAAAACCTGCCGTGATGTATGCCGACGCCTCAACTCCGCCTCCCACGGGCAAGCCGACCGACATAAAACTTGGCGCAGCGGCAACCACTGAAGGTAGCGAAGTAGCTGTTGTGAACGCTAGTTGAACGTAAGTGAACAGTCGATCCACGGCACCGCTTGTCAACCGTGCCTGCATCGCCGACCGGGAGAGGCCGCTGATTCCTGCCAGCAAGTTGCGCACATCCACGGCAGCGCGGGCAGTGTTTCCGTCGACAGGGAACCTGCATTCCGGAAGCGATAGTGCAATTCCTGATCCATCTTGACGACGTCCCCGCAAATAGTCCAATGTAGGGCTATTTATAGAAGCCAACAGGACGGCTCCTCCACTACCGCCTAGCCCCAAGCCAAATCGAATCGCGGTCGAACTGATGTCCGTACGTGCCGCGCCATCGGCGCGAGCCATCACACCGAGCGTGCTCTCCACACCGCCTGCGATAAGCATTCCGCCAATACTTGCTCCGATTCCTACCCACGTGTTGCTTCGCTCAATCGACACTTTAGCTTCCTTAAAAAATAAATAACCTTACGTGCTCACCCGATTAGACGCAACTGATATCCAGCTTGCGACCATTTTTATTCGAGCTCCCCCAACGCTTTCCACGGCTTCGACTTGTAGCGTTTGTCGTTTAGCGTACGGCAAAGTTGCTCTGCATTGTTGTGGCGCCATAAACCTCCTAATTTAGGCCTTACTGTCATGCCCGCCGCAACACCGACCTTTTCAATTCCGACCAATCCTCTGCGTTGCTGCGTCGCGCAGCGAAACAATGGGACGACGAGATCGTTCTGTACTTCATCGAGTGTGTGAAGGTGCCTGTGAAGTCGACTTCGTTGGAGGCGGGGTGAAAGCTTGCGGCGCAGATCGAGCGGGCGGTTTTTTATTCGCAGAAGTTCGTTGCCGCGCAATCCGTAAAGAACATGACGCTGGAGGCTGCGACACCCAATTTGTTTGACCAGTGACAGCGCCTATACTTACGTTTACAGCAACGATAAACAAAACGTAAATGTCAACGTCAACCGCTACGCTTTCGAGCAAGTACAAAATCGTGGTACCTAAAGATAT
>JANXNO010000230.1 GCA_025354075.1 Burkholderiales bacterium
GCGCCCGGATAGTCCAGCCGCTCGTCGCCAAACAGCGCACGAAACGGTGGCAGCCAGCGCGTATCCCACACCAGACGATCCCAGTAGTAGTGCCCGACTTCATGACGAAAGTGTCCGAGCAGCGTGCGGTACGGCTCGCGAAGTGAGGCGCGAATCTGCTCGCGAATCGTGTCATCTGCCTCCTCGATGTTGAGCGTGATCACGCCGCGCAAATGCCCGGTCATGATCGGCGGTTCTCCCGCTTTCACGCGTAAAAAGTCGAAGCACAGCCCATGCTCCGGGTCCGCTGATTCTTTCGACAGCACGGGCAGTCCCAGCGCAATCAGCGACGAAACCAGCCGCCGCTTCGCTAATTCAATCTTGCCCCACAGCTCGCGGTTACTTTCGTTGTCCTGATCGGGGATGGTGCGGTTCAATTTGCAGGCCACGCACAAGCCGTCATCGTCCGGCATCAAACTCGCCACGGGCACCAGCCAATTGCAACCCGCAGCAGACTCGAAGTTCGTGCAGCGTCGATACGCGGGCGACTTACCACCGCCGCCGAAGCGCCGCCAGGTGCCCGCTTCGCGCCCCGGCTCCAGCGGAATCATATGCCCCTTGTGCACCTCATAGCCGAGCGGCGTTTCACACGCCAGACACTGGCTGTTGGGGAAAAACACCGGGCGACCGCATTGGCAGCGATACGAGCGCATCACAATCGGCGTCGACTGCGAGGGCGCGGCTGTGGGCTCGCTCCAGTGCTCGTGCAGCCGCGTGGTCAATTTGCCGATCAGTGAATCCATGAACGCTTATCAATAATTTGCCTGTGCATAGCCGTATTGGAACACTGCCCGCGATTTTTGTCGGTGGAAGTCAGCGAAAGACGTCAATACGTCGTTAATGTCGCAAAACGCTAAACTGCGCCGTCTTTGCAAGGAACGGCCTGCGTCCAGCGCAACCGAACCCATCACCACTGCAATTTTTCGAGGTTTTTCAATGAAACGTATAGCGCTCTGTTTGGCTGTCCTGTTAACGGTCGCGAATGTCGCCCAAGCCCAGCTTCCCAAATTCGACACGTCGCCCGGCAAATGGGCGTACAACACGCGCACCGAAATCCCTGGTATGGGCAGCATTCCGGTCAGCTTTGAGCAATGCGTGACGCAAAAAGACATCGACGAGGGCCGCAATCTGTCCTCGCAGAAAGACGCCGGGATTGATTGCAAATATTCGGACATGAAGCAGACCGGCAACCGCTACCAGTTCAAGGCCACCTGCACCGGCAAAGACCTACCCGAGCCGATGGTGATGGGCTACGACATGACGGCCACCGCCACCGCGATGGACTCAAAAATGACCATGATCGGCGGCAACACCAAGGCCATGGGCGGCAAGATGAACATGAGCATGAGCGCCAAACGATTGAGCGGATGTTGATCGCCGCCGAGCGGAACTTCGCTCGCATCGTGGTTGGGCTCGCGGCATTCGTTTTGACGGCCAACGCCGCAGCGCAAACTGCCGGGGAATGGCGCTACACCATTGCGACCGACCTCTTGAACATGCCCGCTGATATGCGGGTGAACTTTCCGACCATCACCTTTGCCGCCTGCCGCAGCGCCGACGATTTCGCCAGTGGCCGCGCCTTTGCGTTACAAACGCTCGCCAGCAGCGCCGAACGCTGCCCGAGCGGAGAATTTGTGCGCACCCCGATGTCCGACGGCAAAGGCGACTCGCTGCACTTTACATATGCCTGTGACGAGGGCAAAACGCTATCAGGCAGCGCCCAGGGCAGGGTTCAGAGCACACGCTTCGCGTTAGCGCTCAATTCGCGCTACGCCCCGCCTGTTGGCGGGGTCGAAGTGGTCAAGCAAACGATGACCGGCGAACGTATCGGGTCGTGCAAGGTCAAATCGGATGCTGACCTGATGAAAGTCAAATAGGGCGCGCTTAACGCGACTCCCCTGGATTCACCCAGCGCTTATCTGAGATTTCCCGAGCTGGCGTGTAAGGCAGCGAAACCTTTTCACGACTAGGGTCGTATCAAACTATGCAAACTCGCTTGTCGGGCACGAGCATGCGTCATATTTGGTAACCTTTCGCCATCGCTTCAACACTATCGCTTCCGCAGGATTTCATGCACGCAGTTCTTCCCCGCCTTGATGCTCACCGCACCACGTTTCCGGCGCTTCGACGGCGGTCTGTGTCAGTCTTGCAAGTCAATCTTGGCTACAAATGCAATCAGTCTTGCGTGCATTGTCACGTCGCCGCGAGCCCGCAACGCACCGAAATGATGGACGCGGTGACCGTTGATCTGGTGATCGACACGCTGAAACACACCGGCGCAAAAACGCTCGATCTCACGGGCGGAGCGCCCGAATTGAATCTTTATTTCCGTGCGTTGGTGCAAGAGGCCCGTGCGCTCGGCGTCAGAGTTATTGATCGCTGCAACCTGACCATTTTGTTTGAGCCTGGCCAAGAAACACTGGCGCAATTCCTCGCCGACAATCAGGTGGCAATCACGGCTTCGCTGCCCTGCTACTCCGTTGAAAACGTCGACAAGCAACGTGGAGAAGGCGTGTTTGACGACAGCATTCGCGCACTGCAATTGCTCAACTCCCTTGGCTACGGCGACGCGAGTAGTCCACTTGAGCTGAACCTCGTCTACAACCCGCAAGGCCCCGTACTGCCCCCCAATCAGCAGCAGCTTGAGTCGGATTACAAGCGCGTGCTGGGCGAAAAATTTGGCATCACGTTCAATCACCTGTTCGCCATCGCCAACATGCCGATCCAGCGCTTCGGCTCGACGCTTATTTCCAAAGGCACATTCGACGGCTACATGGACACTTTGCGCGGTGCGCACAAAGACGAAAACGTAGACGGTGTGATGTGCCGCGACCAGTTGAGCATCGACTATCAGGGCTACGTTTACGACTGCGATTTCAACCAGATGTTGGGACTCGCAACGCGCGCAGGCGGACGCCCACGTACCCACCTGCGCGACGTGATCGCGTCGGCATCTAACGCGCTGGTCGACGGCCCGATCATTGTGCGTGACCATTGCTACGGCTGCACGGCGGGGCAGGGTAGTTCTTGTGGCGGTGCGCTGGCTTAAGTCGGCAACACAAGTCACGTGGGCAACAAGTTGCCCACCCTACGCAAGATGAGGCTCTCCATCATCATCCCCGTACTCAACGAGGCTGGACGCATAGCCGTCGCGTTGATCGCGTTGCAACCACTGCGTGAGCGAGGCGCCGAAATTCTGGTCGTGGACGGCGGCAGCACAGACGGCACAGCGGAGATAGCCGCGCGCAGCGCCGATCACGTCCTCACGGCACCGCGCGGTCGCGCATCACAGCAAAACGCGGGGGCGCAACAGGCGCTGGGCGACACATTTTTATTCCTGCATGGCGACACGCAACTGCCTCTCGATGCCGACGGCCTGATTGCAGATGCGATCAATGATCGTGCAGTGCTTTGGGGACGATTCGACGTACGTTTCGACACCGATCAAACGATGTTACGCGTGGTGGCGAGCATGATGAATGCTCGGTCACGGCTGACCGGAATTGCCACGGGCGATCAAAGCATATTCGTGCGCCGTAGCACGTTTGAGGCGGCAGGTGGATTCCCGGCTTTGCCACTGATGGAAGACATCGCGCTAAGCACGTTGCTGCGACGACAATCAGTCCCAGCATGTCTGCGCAACAAGGTCACCACCTCCGCCCGCCGATGGCAAAAAAACGGCATCTGGCGAACGATAATTTTGATGTGGGGCCTGCGGGCTGCCTACGCACTCGGCGTGTCGCCCGCGCGGCTTGCGCGGTGGTACGGTCAGTCGTGACACCGCCTTTTCACGTCGCAATATTCTGCCGACCGCTGATTGCAGGCCTCGTCAAAACACGCCTCGTGCCTGCGTACGGCGCGGAAGGGTCTGCGCGTATTTATGCGCAACTGGTTGAACGCACGCTGCACACGGTTGCCGAAGCCGGAGCTAACGCGTCGCTTTGGGTCGCGGGCGATACGACCCATGCATCGGTGACTGACTGGGCGCAGCGCTACTCGCTGCCGGTTCATTCGCAATGCGAAGGCGATCTCGGCGAACGTATGTCGAATTGCCTCGCCGTCCTCGCTGAAAAACATGAACGCGTGTTGCTCACCGGCACCGATTGCCCTGCGCTCACAGTAGAAAATTTGCACACTGCCGCAGCCACGCTCAACGAAAAGTGTCACTGGGTTTTCACACCCTCTGAAGACGGCGGCTATGTGCTGGTCGGTAGTAATGCACCCAGTGCCGAGCCCTTTGTCAACATTGCGTGGAGCACATCCGAAGTGATGACGCAAACACGGAATGCATTGCAAGCGAACGCGCTGGCGTGGGCAGAAACGGCGACGCTTTGGGATGTGGATGAAGCGGCTGATGTTGAGCGTGCAAGAAGCCTCGCGTTAATTGACGCTCAGTAGTTGCGCTCGTCTTTCCTGCCTGTCATTCCCGCGAAGGCGGGAATCCAGACCCAGAAGAGTTTCAGTTCCGCTCAAGCCCCAAACACAGCGCCCAGTCTGGATTCACGTCGTCACGGAAATGACAAATGAAGCGCCCCTTGCCCGACGCAACGCAGCCCCACTAAACTTCGCAGATGTTTGAAAAATTCACCCTCCAGCGCATCGCCACCAACGGCATCAGCATCAACGCCCGCGTCAGCAACGATCGCAGCAAGCCGCCCTTGTTGCTGCTGCACGGCCATCCGCAAACGCATATGATCTGGCACAAGGTTGAGCCGACGCTGAGTCAGCACTTCAGCGTCGTCGCCGCCGACCTTCGTGGTTATGGTGACAGCGACAAACCCGCGTCTGACTTGAGCATGCATCATGCGCCGTACAGCAAACGCGAGATGGCTAAAGACATGGTTGAACTCATGCAATCGCTCGGGTTCGCGCGCTTCAAAGTGCTCGCGCATGATCGCGGCGCACGGGTCACCCATCGCCTGCTCGTTGATCACGCGGACAGCGTGGAGCGCGCAACGCTGCTGGACATTGCGCCGACGCTCGCGATGTACGAGCAGACCACGATGGACTTCGCCAGGGCCTATTGGCACTGGTTCTTTCTGATCCAGCGCGAGCCGTTGCCGGAGACTATGATCGAAGCCGATCCAGAATTTTTTATTGAGAAAATGATGGGCAATCGCCATGCCGGGCTGTCCGCGTTCACACCGGAAGCGCTTGCCGAATACCGTCGATGCATGCAGTTGCCAGGCATTGCACATGCGATTTGTGAAGACTACCGCGCCGCCGCAACCATTGATCTGGAGCACGACCGCGCGGATCGTGCAGCCGGGCGCAAAGCCACGCAGCCGCTTCAAATACTGTGGGGCGAAAACGGCATCATCGGTAAATGCTTTGATCCGCTCACCGAATGGAAACGGGTGGCGGTAACTGTGCGCGGCGGCGCGGTGCCGTGCGGTCACTACATTCCGGAAGAAGCGCCTGACGCGATGCTGGCTGCGGCGTTGCCGTTCTTGCTGGGCGGTTGACGAGGCTCGCACGGGCGCGACGACAGCCGCGATCCCTGACCACCGATTCACGTCTGTGCGAGATCAATCTTCACCCACTTCATTCGCCCCGACGCGCCACTCTTGATCGTCACCGCCGATTTTCGGCCGCCAAAGTGTTTGGCGATCAGCGCAATCAATTCTTCATTCGCTTTTCCGTCAATCGGCAACGATTTGAGCTGCGCCAACCAGGTGCCGTCATCCGATTGTGCCAATGCGCTGACACGTGAATTCGGTTTGACCTTCACTTCAATTACCGACGATGTCGCCGATGTAGAGGCGGAAGGCCTGACGGCCTTGGCTTTGCTGCGTTTGTCGGTCATGGTTGTGCGGCACGGCGATGCATGAGCGCTTCATCAATATGCGTTGCAAATGTGACGTGCTGCTCGCTTGAAGCGAGCGCAAAACCCAATCGCTCAAGCAATCGCATCGAGCGATTATTTTTGCGTTTTAGCAGCGCCCAGAACTCACGCATTTGGTAGTGCGACGCGAGCTCAGCCAGCATGGCCGTGACGGCCTGCGACGCCAATCCTCGGCCCCAATAAGCGCTGGCAAATTCGTACGCAATCAGTGCGCTGCCGTCAGCGCGAACTGTTGCCTGAACGTAGCCGATCAACTCACCCGAGCCGTGGCCGCCAAGCAAGCGAACCACCCAGTTCAACCATTGCTCGCGGCCGTCCGCCGAGCGCCGTGATTCGAGCTTTGTGTAGCGCGTGCGCAACCATTCGAGGGACACAGGTGGTGCGTTCTCGTACTCATAAATCGCCGGATCGCTGAGCTTGGCAAACATCATTTCCGCGTGCGCAGCGAGCTGTGGTTCAAGCGTTAAATCGCTGGTGTCAATGCGGCGCATCAGCGTTATCTCACCTCGTTTATCAGTCATGATTTTCGCGTGGCGCTTTGTGTTCTGTGTGCGATGCTCGTAGTGGGCATCGGAGCTATCAGCCTAATGCTACGACGCCTGTTTGACAGGGCTTATCGCTTCATTTTAGCTAAAGTCGACATTTTATTATGTTAAGTCTATGTCCATATAGAACGGGCGTTTCTGCAAAAAGCTATATGGCTAGAATACCCGACCACTACACTGACGATTATCCATTTACTCATCCCACGTAAAGTCCAACACATGGCCGACACCACTGAAATCCCCGAAGCAAAAGACCCGTTCGAGAAGCGTGTTGCCGTAAGCATCGCGATGCTCGCCGCCGTGTTGGCCTTCGTATCGATGCGCGGCGATAACGCGAAAACTGACGCTGGATTGCGCACCACCGAGGCGTCGAATCAGTGGAGTTTTTTTCAGGCGAAAGCGATTCGCGAACACACGCTCAATGTGGAGATCAACCTGCTCAGCGCCATGAACCCGTCTGCATTGAACGTTGAGGTCGCCACGCTGCTCAAAGCGAAGGCGAACGATGATATTGCGCGCTACAAAACAGAGCGCGACGAGATCAAAGTCAAAGCCGAAGCAATGACCAAAGAAGCGGGTACCTTCTCCGCCATCAACGACCGCTGTGACCTCGGCGCGTTGTTCATGCAGATTGCCATCGTGATTCTCTCGGCCGCGATTTTGTCGCGCATGAATTTGATGTTTTATGTCGGCGCGGCGCTGGGTGCAGCGGGAGCCATAACCGGGTTGTCATCGCTTTTGATTTGACGGGTAAGGTGGGCAACTTGTTGCGCACGCGTCAAACCAATCTGAAGTGCTCGACAGCGTTACGAACGCACGGGCGATAGACTTAAGCGCTTGTAAAAAGGAACAAAAATGACCCACAGAATCGCAGTCATCTCCGGCGACGGAATCGGCAAAGAGACGATGCCCGAAGGCATTCGCGTGATGCAGGCTGCCGCAAAAAAATTCAACATTCCGCTGCAGTTCGATCACTTCGATTTTTCATCGTGGGATTACTTTGAAAAGCACGGCAAGATGATGCCGGACGACTGGAAGGCGCAGATCGGCGGGCATGACGCCATCTACTTCGGTGCAGTCGGCTGGCCAGACAAAATCGCCGATCATGTGTCGCTGTGGGGTTCGTTAATCCTCTTCCGCCGCGAATTTGACCAGTATGTCAACCTGCGTCCCGCGCGACTAATGCCCGGCGTCATAGCACCCGTGGTGAAGAAAGACGGTTCGCCGTACAAAGCGGGTGACATTGATTTCTACATCGTGCGCGAAAACACCGAGGGTGAGTATTCGTCCATCGGTGGCCGCATGTTTCCAGGCACTGATCGTGAGTTCGTGTTGCAGGAGAGCGTGTTCACTCGAACCGGCGTGGATCGCATCCTGAAGTTCGCGTTCGATCTTGCACAGAGTCGCCCGAAAAAGCATCTCACCAGCGCCACCAAATCGAACGGCATTTCGATCTCCATGCCGTACTGGGACGAGCGCGTCGT
>JANXNO010000252.1 GCA_025354075.1 Burkholderiales bacterium
TGCCCCCTCTCCCCTCGCGGGAGAGGGTTGGGGTGAGGGGGCTCGTGGAGTTCCGCGCCAACTCGTTTCTCTGCTGGCCGAACCCACCCCTCACCCTAGCCCTCTCCCGCAAGGGGAGAGGGGACAAAACCGGTGGCGTACGTGCGCTTGCTGCAGCATGGATCGCTTGCATACCTCTGGTTCATGCACAGCCCGCGAACGACCCCGTTCTCGAAGCGCGCGTAAAAGCCCTCTCCTCTGAACTCCGCTGCCTGGTGTGCCAAAACCAGACGGTCGAGGACAGCACCGCGCCGGTCGCCCGCGACATGAAAGATCAGGTGCGTATGCAGCTCGCAGCGGGCAAAAGCGAGGCGGAAGTAAAGCTTTACATGACTGATCGATTTGGCGATTTTGTGCTCTACAAACCGCCGCTTAAGGCGACCACGATTGTGCTGTGGGCGGGGCCGTTCATTGCGTTGGCTTTTGCTGCATTGCTGCTGATTCGACGGCTGCGACGCAGTGAAGCAAAGTCGAGCGCAACGCCACTCAACGACATCGACCGAGAACGCGCTCGCGCGCTGCTAAACGACACGCTTAGGCCATGAATCCAGCCCTCCTTTTTTTAGTCATCATCGCTGTGATCACGTCGCTCGTTTTGTGGGTTGTGTTGCGGCCGTTGTTGGCTAAGCGCGCTGTCACAAATGTCACCAACGCCAGCGGACAATCCAATGTCGACGCATTGCGCATTGAACTCAGCGAAGCACGCCGCGACCAGAAGCTGGGTTTGCTGTCAGACGCGTCGCTGGCGGAGGCCGAACGCGAACTCGAAACGCGCGTGTTGGCCGAATCGCGGCAGGCGGCCAACCCCACCGCGCCACGCTACAAACGCACTGCGATTGCGCTTGGTGTGCTGCTGCCCGTGCTCGCGGTGGGCGGTTACGCGGCGGTCGGCAACCCTGCGGCGGTAGTGCCAGAAATCGCGCGAGCTGCGCCTGCCGCTCCAGTCGCACAATCGGAAGCCCAATCCCAGGCAGACCGGCAAATGGACGAGCTGTTCAAGCTGGCCGAGGAGCGCTTGAACAAAGAGCCAAATGACGTTAAAGGCTGGCTGCTACTGGCCCGCGCCAAGGCGTCGGTCGGCATGTTCGACGGCGCGATGAAGGCCTACGAAAAGGCAGCCGCGCTCGACCCGAAAGACAGTGAAATGTGGTCCGACTATGCCGATTCGGCGGCGGGTATCGCGCAAGGCAAGATGGACGGCAAACCCATCGAGCTGATCAACAAATCGCTGGCGCTGGACGGCAAAAACATCAAGGCGTTGCTGCTGCGCGGCACGTGGGAAATGCAGAAAAACGATCTAGTCGCCGCCGAAAAATCGTTCACGCTCGCCAAATCGGTGTCGGAGCCGAACTCCGGCTTTGCGCAGATTGCCGACAACGCGCTTGGTGAAATCGTTTCGCGGCGTGGCGGCACACCCGCTGCTGTTGCTCCCGTGCCAGTCGCCGGAACGCCGCCCGTTGTTGCGCCCGCCAACGCATCGGCCGCCGCGTTGGCGACCGTGACGTTACAACTGAGCGCCGACGCGCGCAAAGCCGCTTCGGCCAGCACGGCGACCGCCGCCGTATTCCTGATCGTGCGCGCAGCAGGTGCCGAACGTGGCCCACCGTTAGCGGCGAAGAAGTTAGCGCTTGCTGAAGCCAGCAAACCGATCGTACTGACCGCCGCCGACGCCATGATCGGCGGAGCAGGGCTCAAACCGGGCGCGGACGTGGTGTTACAAGCGCGCCTGTCGTTGAACGGGCAGCCGATGGCGCAAGCCGGGGATTGGCAGAGCGCGAAAACGACCGGCAAATTGTCGAGCGCAGCGCTAACGTTGGTCATTGATCAGCCAGTTAAAAATTAACAGCTTTTGGTGGAAAGCCTTATTCATTATGGGCTTAGATCGCCAATCAGGTGTAATACGATAAACAGCTAAATGCTCACCCAGCCCAATAAAAACGTCATTCCAGTGAAAAGCTGTACACGCTTTGCACCGATTTGGCGCTGCTTAACCGATGCATTTTTTTGGGGCAGCAAGGGAACGGAGAACGCATAACGCACCAATTTAAGGCGCGCCAGATTTCTACGCCCCTCACTCCACGAATCACTGCGCGCAAAAAATCTCCAGCGAGTCGCCATAAACCGGTGTCTAACCGACCCCACCTCACGCTTTACTGGGACGTTTGATGCTGTCCTCCCTCCCGCGTTACCATTGCTGCCGCAGCGACGGTTCGATGGCATGTTTTCTGCATTGAATGTTGCAAAGAATACAAAACGCAAGTCGCAACTCAAACGCCGCGCAACAATTTCTTACAGTTCGACCCCACTCATAACTCAAGCCCTAGGAGATACTGGTATGGCAACAGGTGCCGACGTCCTCAAACGAATTAAAGACGAAGATGTGAAATTCGTCGACCTCCGCTTTACCGACTTCCGCGGCAAAGAGCAGCACGTACAAGTGCCGGAAGATCATTTCGACGCAGACAAATTCACCGAAGGCCATGCCTTCGACGGATCAAGCATCGCCGGCTGGAAAGGCATTGAAGCCTCCGACATGCTGTTGATGCCGGACCCGAACACTGCCATCATCGACCCGTTCATCGAAGAAACGACGCTCAACATCACCTGCGACGTGATCGAGCCAGCAACCGGCAAGGGCTACGACCGTGACCCGCGTTCACTCGCGCGCCGTGCTGAGGCCTACCTCAAAGCCAGCGGCATCGGCGACGTCGCCTACTTCGGTCCAGAGCCTGAATTCTTCATTTTTGATTCGGTTGAGTGGAAAACCGACATGTCCGGTTCGTATTCGAAGATCTACTCGGAAGAAGCCGCATGGGAATCCGACGCCAAGCACGAGGGTGGCAACAAGGGCCATCGCCCGACCGTGAAGGGCGGCTATTTCCCAGTGCCTCCAGTGGACCAACTGCAAGACATCCGCAACGCGATGGTGCTCGCAGCCAAAGAAATGGGCGTTCCGGTTGAAGTGTTCCACCATGAAGTGGCGAACGCGGGCCAGTGCGAAATCGGCACCCGTTTCAGCTCGCTGGTTCAGCGCGCCGACTGGACGCAAGTCCTGAAATATGCCGTGTGGAACACCGCTGCGCTGTACGGCAAAACGGCGACCTTTATGCCGAAACCCATCGTTGGCGACAACGGTTCCGGCATGCACGTTCACCAGTCGATCTGGAAAGACGGCAAGAACTTGTTCGCAGGCAATGGCTACGCGGGCTTGTCGGAAATGGCGCTGTACTACATCGGCGGCATCATCAAGCATGCGCGCGCCCTGAACGCCATCACCAATCCGGGCACCAACTCGTACAAGCGCCTGGTTCCGCATTTCGAAGCACCGGTCAAGCTCGCTTACTCAGCGCGTAACCGCTCCGCCTCAATCCGTATTCCTTACGTGCAGTCCGACAAGGCACGTCGTATCGAAGTGCGCTTCCCGGATCCGTTGGCCAACAGCTACCTTGCCTTCTCGGCGATGATGCTGGCCGGTATGGACGGCATCCAGAACAAAATCCATCCAGGCGAGCCGTCTGACAAAAACCTCTACGACTTGTCGCCAGAGGAAGATGCCAAGATCCCAACCGTGTGCTCGTCACTCGATCAGGCGCTGGAATACCTGGACAAAGACCGCGAGTTCCTGACCCGTGGTGGCGTGTTCAGCAACGAAATGATCGACGCGTACATCGCACTCAAAATGGAAGAAGTCACGCGGTTCCGCGCCACGACGCATCCGATTGAGTTCGACATGTATTACTCGCTGTAATAACGCGATTGCACCTCGCTGCGGAACCAGTTCCGCGGAAGGTGACTCCAAAAGAGGCAGGGCAACCTGCTTTTTTTGTTTGTTATTGCTCCAAGTCGCTGTTTTGACTACACTTTCCTTATGAAAACCGTCGTAGCTCCCGCTTTTTTTGTTGCCGCGTCGCTGTTGCTGACGGTGTCGGCACACGCCGAAATCTACAAATACGTCGATCCAGCCACCGGCGCGGTGGAATACACGAACCAGCCCAAGAAGGGCGCGGTGCGCACCTCGATTGACTCGTTTTCTGATGCGCCGAGCGGCATCAAGTCCAGCAAAGGCGCAACCGTCAAGGTCAGCACCACCAGCAATTTGAACTCGGGCAGCGCCGCCGCCTCAGTCGATGCTGGCACGCAGAGAACGCGCGATGGCACGCGCCGACAAGTGCTGGCGGACGAGCTCGCACTGGAAGAAAAAATGCTCAATGAAGCGCGCAGCAGCTTCAACAACGGCAAGCCGTTGCCGATGGCCGACGAAGGCCTCGGCTCACCAAAATACATTGATCGCTCCAAGCAGATCGAAAAGACATTGCGCCACCACGAACGCAATGTGGCCTCACTCAAGCAAGAGCTGTCGAATCTGAAACTGTAGGAGCGGCTCTGCCGCGACCTGCGTTCGCGCATCAACCCCCGTTGCAGCAGCGCTGCTCCTCAAGGCAGCGAGCAGTTACCGCGACAGATTTGTTGCAACGTGCGTCATTTCTCCCACGCTGGTTTGCTTCTTGCTAAAACCGGGCTATGGTTGAAACAGCAGGCCTCGAACTCATCTCTACAGCAGTGCTGTTGCTGGGTCGCGGCTATCGCATTACCTACGCCAATCCTGCCGCAGAGAATCTGTTTGCGCAATCGCGTCGACAACTTCTCACCACGCGCCTGACTGACCTGTTCCGCGACAGCGAGCGGCTCACCCCCGCGCTTGAACTCGCGCTGACACATCGCGCGAGCTACACCGAGCAGGAGCTTGAGCTGCACTTGAACGGCAAGGCCGACGGTGTATCGCGTCTGGTGGTCAATTGCACCGCGAGTTTTCTTGACTCGACCGACGCTGAGGACTCGCAGCTGATCGTCGAATTTCGTCACATCGATCAGCAACTAAAGATTGCGCGCGAGGCCAAAATCGCCGAGCAGAATCAGGCCAATCGTGAGCTGGTCAGAAACCTTGCGCACGAGATCAAAAACCCGCTCGGAGGTTTGCGCGGCGCCGCGCAATTGCTCGAAGCTGAGCTGTCGTCGCCTAATCTGGTTGAGTACACGCAGGTCATCATCTCGGAGGCTGATCGCCTGCAAAACCTGGTGAACAAACTGCTCACGCCGCACAAGCTGCCGCGCTACGCACGCACTGATATTCACCGATTGTTGAATCGCGTGCTGCAGTTGCTGACCAACGAATTTGGCAGCACCCATGCGCTGGAGGCTGATTTTGACGTGAGCCTGCCGGAGGTCGAATGCGACGCCGAACAGATCACGCAAGTGCTGCTGAATATCGCGCGTAACGCCTGCCAGTCCACCGCCAACCAGCGCAATCCGAATGTGAAGCTGCGCTCGCGGATCACGCGGCAGGTGGTGCTCGCCAAGCGCCGCTATCGCATGGCGCTCGAAATCTCGGTGATCGACAACGGCCCCGGCATTGATCCCGACATTCGCGACCGCATTTTTTATCCGTTATTCACCACCCGAAACGATGGCACCGGCTCCGGCCTGGGCCTGTCAATCGCACAAACCTTTGTTACCCAACACTGCGGGCTGATCGAGGTGGACTCTGAACCCGGCCACACGCTGTTCCGGGTCATCCTGCCCTTTGCGCATCCTGCAGAGCAAATATCTGTGGCTGACCGAGCCGAAAGAAGCACTTTATGAAAAA
>JANXNO010000254.1 GCA_025354075.1 Burkholderiales bacterium
GGCACGCACCAGCGCAGAAAACCCGCATGACCCAACGTGCGAACCCATTCGCGGCAAGCTGCTCTGTCGTCCGACTCGTCGATATTTCGCTGCGCAGCCCATGCCGAAAGGTCGCGAGCAAGTTCGCGATGCACGTCGTCAAAAAAAGGCAAGTCAAGATGTCGCTGGTCGGGATGCATGGTCAATTGCCTTCAAACACCGGCTTCTGCTTAGCCGCAAAAGCATGGAATGCACGATGAAAATCCTGTGTCTGCATGCAAATGGCTTGTGCCTGCGCTTCAGCTTCAATCGCCATGTCAATCGTCATCGACCATTCCTGATGCAGCATATTTTTGGTCATGCTGTGCGCAAAATTCGGCCCCGCGACCAGCGATTCGGCGAGTGTCTGCGCCGCTGAATTCAACGCAGCAGGCTCATGTAAAGCATTGAAAAATCCCCACGAAAAGCCCTCGTCGGCGCTCATTGCGCGCCCTGTGAAAAGAAGCTCTGCCGCGCGCCCCTGCCCGATCACACGCGGCAGCAGCGCGCACGCGCCCATGTCCGCCCCAGCGAGCCCAACGCGCGTGAACAGAAAGGCAGTTTTCGCGTTTGACGCGCCGAGCCGCATGTCACTCGCCAGCGCCATCATGGCTCCAGCCCCAGCACAAATGCCGTCTACCGCAGCAATCACCGGCTGAGGGCACATCTTGATCGCCTTGACCAGATCGCCCGTCATGCGTGTGAAAGCGAGCAATTCTGGCATCGTCATCTTGGTCAGTGGGCCGATGATTTCGTGAACATCACCGCCGGAACAGAAGTTGCCGCCCTCGCCCGAAATGATCACCGCCTTGATGTCTGTCGCGTAAGCAAAGTCGCGAAATAGATTGCGCAATTCCGCGTACGAATCAAACGTCAGCGGATTCTTGCGTTCAGGGCGATTGAGCGTGACATGGGCGATACGCCGATCGCCCTCGCCTGCAACCGAGAAGCGAAAGTGCTTCGCCGCAAAGTCAGCCATCGGACGAAATCCGCTCGCCATTGGATTACCCGGAGTCATGCCGTCACCTCGTTTGCATTCATGTGTTGTTTCACTTTTCCAAGCAGTTTGTGCAGCGTCGCCACTTCACGCTCAGATAGCCCCGCAAGTGCATCAACAATCCAGCCTTCATGTACCGCTGCCATGTCAGCAAACGCTTTGCGGCCGGCGTCAGTCAGTCGAATGCACAGTGCGCGGCGGTCGTTCGCAACCGCCGTCCGCTCGACCAAATCTTCCGCCTCAAGCTGATCGGTAATGCCCGTAACGTTTCCGCCCGTGACCATCATCCGCCGCGACAACTCGTTCATCTTGAGCCCCTCAGGCGAGCGCTCCAGTTGCGCCATGAGATCAAAACGCGGCAGTGTGGTTTCAAACTGCTCACGCAAGCGGCTGCGCACGCGCTGCTCGATCAACTGCGTGCAGGTCAACATGCGCAGCCACAAGCGCAGTGCGTCGTGATGTTCCTCGTGGGCGCGGGCTTCTAGATCCATTCGCGTCTCAAAGCTCTAATTGCTTTGCCGCTACTTCCGCCGCACTCAAACCCGTCATCGCCGCAGCGACCGCACGGTCTTTAGCGAGTCCGCGATACAGCTGATCGCGGCCACTCACATATTGCTTCGGCCAATCAATCGCCATGCTGCCGAGCTTGGCCGCTTCGTGCAGTGTCCATGCGGCATCAGCCAGATGCGGACGCGCGACGGCGCACAAGTCCGCGCGCCCCGCCGCGATGATGCTGTTGACGTGATCAGCCTCACTAATCGCGCCAACCGCAATGGTGCGAATGCCGACCTCGTTCCTGATCCGATCAGCGAACGGCGTTTGGTACATGCGGCCATAGACGGGTTTGGCATCGCGCGTCGTCTGCCCGGACGACACGTCGATGAAATCAACACCCGCGTCCTTGAACAGTCGCGCGACGATAATCGCATCGTCGGCTGTGTTGCCGCCCTCGGCCCAATCATGCGCCGAAATTCGGACACTCATTGGCAAATGCTCCGGCCACACGGCGCGCATCGCACGAAAAACTTCCAGCGGATAGCGACAGCGATTATCGATGTTGCCACCATATTCGTCAGTGCGCACATTCGTCAGCGGACAGATAAAACTCGACAGCAAATAGCCGTGTGCGCAATGCAATTCCAGCCAGTCAAAACCTGCGTTCGCAGCGCGCTCGGTGGACGCAACGAATTGCGCGGTCACTTCGCGCCTGTCGTCCGCCGTCATCGCTTTCGGAACCTGATTCTGCGGCCCGAACGCAATCGCACTCGCGGCCAGCAGCGGCCAGTTGCCCTGCGCCATCGGCTCGTCGGTGATCTCCCAGGCGAGTTGCGTCGAGCCCTTCGGACCGCTGTGCCCGATCTGCATGCCGATCTTTGCGGACGACGATCCGTGCACAAAATCCACGATGCGTTTCCACGCAACCATTTGCTCGTCGTTCCAAAGACCGGGGCAACCCGTTGTGATGCGGCCTTCCGGCGACGGGCAGGTCATCTCGGCGAAAACAAGTCCTGCACCACCGAGCGCGCGAGCGCCGAGATGCACGAGATGAAAATCCTGCGGCACACCGTCAACGGCCGAATACATCGCCATTGGCGAAACGACGACACGGTTTTTCAGCGTGACGCTGCGCGCATTAAGTGGAAGCAGCATCGGCGGCACCGGCTGAGCCCCTCTCCCTTGAGGGGAGAGGGGTTGGGGAGAGGGTGACGGTGGCGAGTTCGACAACGTGGATTTGTCTGCAACGCTCCCCCTCTCCCCCAGCCCCTCTCCCACAAGGGGAGAGGGGGGCATAGTCGCCATCCACCGCTCATACCCCTCCAACCACTTCGCGTCCCGCTCACGCAAATTCTCATGGCTAATCCGCTGTGATCGTGTCAGCAGTGAATACGCAAACTGCTCCACCTCCATCGCGGTGTAGCGATCCACATTCTCAAACCATTCGGTGGAATTGCGCGCCGCGTTTTGAATCTTCAGCACTTCGACCGAGCGCACGGCCTCGTATGCGGCCAATGTGCCAC
>JANXNO010000256.1 GCA_025354075.1 Burkholderiales bacterium
CTCGCCTGCACTTCGGCGGGCAAGCTCGCCATCATCGGCGTTTCGAATAATCCCGGCGCAATAGTCATCACGCGAATGCCGAAGCGTGCGAACTCACGCGCAATCGGTAGCGTCATGCCAACCACGCCCGCCTTCGACGCGGCGTACGCCGCTTGCCCAATCTGCCCGTCGAACGCGGCGACCGAGGCGGTGTTCACAATCACACCGCGCTCCCCGTCTGCCAGCGCGGGCAGCGCCTGCATCGCCGCCGCAACGCGGTTGATCATGTTGTAGGTGCCGATCAAATTGATCTGCACCACCCAGGCAAATTTCTTGATGCCACTGGCACCCTCGCGCCCGACCACTTTCTCCGGCGTGCCGACGCCTGCACAGTTCACCAAGCCGCGCAATTCGCCCAGCGCCTGCGCGGCGGCAACCGTCGCGATAGCGTCGGCCTCCTGCGTCACATCGCATTTAACGAACACACCGTCGAGCTCTGCCGCGAGTGCTGTGCCCAAGGCCTCATTGACGTCGGCAATGACGACCTTCGCACCCTTCGCGCGCGCTGCACGCGCGGTCGCAGCGCCCAAACCCGACGCGCCACCGGTGATGATGATGACTTGATGTTTGATGTCCATGATGAATGTGCCTCGCGTTAGAAAAGTAAGCGCTGAATGTTGCCAGTTTCACCGACCCGCTCGTGAGAGTCAGTCGAGTGGGTATTTTTTAATTATGCGTCATAACTAAGATACGGAAGCGCCCCGCTGTCAGCAGCGCGCAAGGGCATACAACTTTCTGCTGCGAAGCTTATTTTATATGGGCCTAGCGCCACTTTTCGCGTTAAGTTGATATTTGCAAAAATTTACTCCCATGTCCAGTTAAATAGCGGCATTGCCGACAAAGCTGTTAACGTAAATCATCCGACTGACCACCTCGGTGAGACAACCGAGATGCGCTACATTGCGCTGCTCGCCACGTGCAGCACCCAGCGCGTGAGCAGCGACACCCTTCAAGGAAAACTGCATGACCCTGTCAGTCGACGCGCTCGATTTTCGCTATCTCACCCATCAGGCGTTAAGCGCGGTGAGCTTTGCGCTGCCGACCCAATCGGTCACAGCGTTGATTGGGCCAAACGGCGCTGGCAAAAGCACGCTGATGCGCTGCATTGCAGGCCTGTTGCGGCCCACCAGCGGCGCGGTACGGCTCAACGACGTCGAGGTTGCACGGGATCCGCGCGCAGCGCATCGGCGCATGGGTTTTCTGGAGGACAACTTCGGTTTATATGACGCGCTCACCGCCGAGCGCTGCCTGCGCTACGCTGCCGCCAGTCGCGGCGTGCCCACCCCGGAAGTTGCCGCGCGCGTGCGTGAGGTCGCCGAGCAGCTGGAAATTTCATCGAATCTCGGCGCGCGCGTCGGCGAGCTTTCGCGCGGTCAACGCCAGCGCGTGGCCATCGGCCAAGCCATCATTCACAGCCCGCAGCTTTTAGTGCTCGACGAGCCCGCCTCCGGTCTCGACCCGGCGGCGCGCGGCAATCTCGCTGTGCTGTTCAGACGCCTCTCAGCCAGCGGCATGACGCTGCTTGTGTCCTCGCACATCCTCACCGAGCTGGAAGAATATTCAACGCATATGCTCGCTCTTCGCGAAGGGCGCGTGGTGGAGTTTCGCGCCATCGGTGCGGCGGCTAACGACGCGACAGCCACGGCACAGCAGCGACTGCGCACGATTGAATTGCGCCTGCATTTGCCGTGGCCCGATATGCAGACAATCGTGGCCGCGTGGGGGATCAACGCGGTCGTTGAATCGGCGCAGGCTTTGCGGGCAACAATCAGTGCGGAATTGACCGACACCGAACAAGGCGAGCTGCTGCAACGCCTGGTTGCCTCAGGCGCGCCGTTACTGGCATTCGACGAGCGACGACAGCGACTGGCCGAGACCTATCAATCAACACTCGACCGCGCAGCAGCCGGGAGCCTGCAATGAAACAGAACGCAGAATTCGTTCGCAATCTTTGGCTGCAAATCAGCCCCACGCGATTGATCAGTGCGGTGGCCGTGATTGCGCTGGTGGTGACGGTCGTCTTTTTTGCCATCGACACAACGCCGTGGGAGGTGCTGGTGGGCGTCGCGTCAGCTGCCCTCACCTTCGTACTTATTGTTTGGGGCGCAACGGCAGCTCGCGCGACGGTGAAGGATGAAATTCGAAGCAACACGTGGAACCAGCAACGCATGTCGGCGCTCACGCCGTGGCAAATCACTTGGGGCAAACTGTTCGGTGGCACCGCTTACGTGTGGTGGATTTCGCTCATCGTGCTGGCGTTGTGGAGCGCGGCGCGCGTCATGACCCATGACGCGCTTGATCTGCATGTCTCGGTGCTCACCTGGATCGCGGGTGGCATCGCGGTGCATGCGGTGGCGATGATCGCAGCGGTGGGTTTTCGCTCGGCCGACGGCAGTCGCATCGAGGAAATTCCGGTGGGCATGTTGGTCGTGGCGGTTCTGGTTTTGACGCAAAGCGCTGTGCCTTTTCTTTTGCTTCGGGATCAAGGCAGTACGTGGCACAACCTCAGGCTCAGCCATCCGCAGGCCATGTTGCTACTGACCACGCCGTTCGCGCTGTGGGCCGTGGTGGGCGTGCATCGCTCGATTCAGCGCGAGATGCAGGAAACGCTGTTACCTTGGGCGCTGCCCTTGGCGCTGCTCAGCTTCGGCTTTTTGTTCGCGGGATTCATTCCGACGTACGGGATCGTCGAATCCGTTTTACTCGGCGCCATCGTCAGTTTCGCTTTAACCGCTGCGCTCGCTTGGGCGGCGTTTTTTACGGAACCGCAGTCGATCAGCACCACGCGCGAATGCTTTGCGCTACTGCGCGCGAGCCGCGTTCGCGAGGCGCTGTCGCGTATGACCACCGCGAGCGTGTTGCTCATCCTGCTGGGTGCGCTGGGCGTGCTTTGTGCCATCGGCCTCGCGGCATCTACAAGCTCGCTTGAGCCATTCGCAGTGACATCGCCGGATCAACGGTTTAGCAATGAGTTGCTCAAGCTCGCGCCGGTGATTTTCATATGGGTCATCATCGTGGCGATTCGCGATTTTTGCGTGGCCCATGCGCTACAGGCGATGAGTCGCACGGGCACTCGTGCGATGGGAGCATTTGCGGTGTACGTGGCGGTGATGTATTTCGCGGTGCCGTTGTTACTGCGAAGCACGGACGCGAGTGCAAAAGATTTTTGGCTGCCAACGAGTACGTCGGCACCCGCCACCTGCTTGGTCGGTGCGCTCGCTTCGCTGGCGCTCGTCGTCTTGCTGTGTCGACGACCGTGGCGCGCGGCAAGCAAGCCATCCGCTACCGCGCTTTAATCGCGAACTATTCAACAAAATTTCTTTCTCCCTATGTCACAACCCTACCTCGTCGCCAAGACCACCGACACGAACGCAGACGTGTTGCTACTGCCCAAACTCGCCAACCGCCACGGGCTGATCACCGGCGCAACTGGCACCGGAAAGACGGTGAGCCTCCAGGTGTTAGCCGAAGGATTTTCACGACTCGCCGTTCCGGTATTCATGGCCGACGTAAAGGGCGATCTCACGGGGCTGTCGCAGGTCGGCGGTGGTAATCAGCGGGTGACAGATCGCGTCGCGATGTTGAAACTGACGGGCTTTACCAACGAGCAGTTTCCGGTGACCTGCTGGGACGTCTTTGGCGAACAGGGCCATCCCTTGCGTGCCACAGTGGCGGAAATGGGACCGTTGCTGCTATCACGCATTTTGAATTTGAACGACACGCAAAGCGGCGTGCTGACGGCGGTGTTCAAGATCGCAGACGACAAGGGCTTGTTACTGCTGGATCTGAAAGATTTGCGTGCGATGCTTGTGCATGCTGGCGAGAATGCAAAGGAATATCAGCTCGCGTACGGCAATATTTCCGGTGCGAGTATCGGCTCGATTCAGCGCGGCATTTTGACGCTGGAATCGCAGGGCGGCGTCAAGTTTTTTGGCGAACCTGCACTGAATCTCGCCGACCTGATGCAGACGGTGGACGGTAAAGGCGTGGTCAACATTTTGGCGGCCGACAAGCTGCTGTCTAACCCGCGAATTTACGCGACGTTTTTGCTGTGGCTGCTGTCTGAATTGTTTGAGTCGTTACCCGAAGTCGGCGACCCGGACGTGCCGAAGCTGGTGTTCTTTTTTGACGAGGCACACCTGCTGTTTAACGAAGCGCCACCGGAGTTGAAAGCGCGCATTGAGCAAGTGGTTCGGCTGGTGCGATCCAAGGGCGTCGGCGTGTATTTCGTCACGCAAAATCCGGCGGATATTCCTGACGTGGTGCTCGGTCAACTCGGCAACCGTATTCAACATGCGCTACGCGCCTACACGCCACGCGATGCGGAGGCGGTGCGGGTCGCCGCAGCGACCTTCCGCCCGAACCCCAAAATCAATACCGAACAAGTGATCACCGAGCTTGCGACTGGCGAGGCGTTGGTATCGTTTCTCGATGAAAAAGGGCGACCGAATCCAGTCGAGCGTTGTTGGGTAATTCCGCCCTCGTCGCGCATCGGTCCGGTGTCGCCTGAGGAACGTGCAGCACTCATCAAGACATCCATCGTTGCAGGCATTTACGACCAACTGGACGACCGCGAAAGCGCGTACGAAAAGCTCACGGGACGGGTTGAAGCACGCCTGGACAAAGCGGCGAATACTTCTACCGCGACGCCAGCGGCAGCGGGCAACACAGCGCCCTCACCTACCCCCGAGGAGCCTGGATTTTTCAGCAAAATAGGGGGCATGATCGGCGACGTGCTGAGCACAAAGAATTCACCGCACAGTCGGCAGACTGTGGGCGAAGCTGCGATGAAATCAGCGGCGCGCGCCGTGGGTTCCGAGGTCGGACGCCGCGTTATTCGTGGCGTGTTGGGATCGATTTTCGGCGGGAAGAAGTAGCGACACGTTCAGATTCGGCCTCGTGATACCGACCTTGCTGGCGCAGGATTAGTTTTTCCCGCTGAAAAAAATCATGTTGGGACATTGCCGGAACTGGATGTACCGACGCCCCCTGCTGCGTTCTGGTTCACGATCAGGCCACGTCGCGTCCACTTGCCGCGCAGTCACACACCGAAACGAAACACGCACTGAGGCCGCGAGGCCAGTCGCATGTCTGGGTGCACGAGATCGGTTTGCAGACACGCGCTGGTTTTCCGCGCGCTAAATATTTGGGGTGCAGACACTGCAATTTACCACCAGCCGTAGCCAAGTTTGCTAGCCGTACGCGCTACTGCAATCCACAAAAGACCACGCCGTTATCGGTCCAACCGAGCCGCGTCACCATGTCCTGATGCTGCGCGAGGGTTTTGCTGAAGCGATGATTACCGTCATCAACGTAACGCGGTTCGCCTTTGAACGCACGGTAAACTGGTATCGTGCCTGCAGGACAACTGCCATTTATCGCGGGCACTGCGTAGCCTTCAACGCCCTCTAGCAGCGGTTTAGCGGCAAGTGGGAGATTGGTCGGATTCAATCTCGCCATCAAGGTTTGGTCCGACGGCACCGAGGTGAAAAAGTGGCTTCCACGCGAGGCACTCTTCGCAATTTTGTCGAAGTAATGCCTTTCAAGCGGCTGCGTCGCCACGTTGGGTGAGGCGTATATCTTGATCTCGTTGCCGGTGCGCGTCCAGACGGTAGGCACATTGTCGAGTGCGGCTTTGTCGCCTGAACGTCCGGTTAAAAAATAATAGTCCAGCGAGGCGTTGTAATACTCAACCAGCGCCACGCTTGCTGTGCGTCCAGAGGCGAGGACGTCAATGGCGAGCGGATTACTTTCAACGGTGCAGGCGTTGCCCAGTTTGTTGGTGACGACAATTGACTCTCGTGTCGCATCAAAAAATTGGGTTCGAAATATCTTTATCGAAAGCGTCGTGCTGTCAATGAACGTAGGGACATCTCCCGCACCCCCAATCACTACACGCGTCGCAGGGGTGAAGCCGGTGCCACGCAGCGTCACCGTCGTGCCGTTTGGATCTTCGCCAATGACACGGGGGCTGATGCCGGTCAACGTGAGCGGTTGAGCCACCGTATTGAACGTTGCGATGAACTCGGGAATGGTTTCTCCCACGGTCAGCGTTTGTGTCTTGTCAGTACCAGACACACTGCCGGTCCAGCCGGTGAAGACGGCGGCACCCACGGGCGTGACGGTAACGCTGAGCGTTGAGCCGGTGCGAAACCATGGCTTACTTTCGCTCAGCGCTACCGTTCCCGCGCATACCGGTTGCACCTGAATATTGGGCGCGAGCTCACGATGTGCGTTGATCGTTACCGTACGAACGCCGGTGGTTGGCATCGCGACCTCGCCAGTAGCTGCGTTATCAAAACCGACAACGCTATCGACGATGTGGCGGACGGAGGTACTGAAGTTTTGCGTGGGATTGGCCGTCACTTTCCACGTGCCGGGGGTGGTTCGCAGCAACCTCGGCACCATTCCAAACGTGGCACCGTCGGCTGGTGATGTAATCAGTGCGTCAATGCCATCGACCGCGCCGTCACCCACGACATTTACTGCGATCGCAGGCCCGCTATGAAAGAGTTCTCCGACAGTTTGCAGCGGCATATCGCCGAAAAGCCGCAACGACAGCATGTTGCGCACACCGAGGCCACCGCGAAACGGAAATCCACTGCTAAAGGTCGCGTAGTTAGCAAAGCCCGCGTTCGGCGTAGCGGTGATGTCAAAAATACTGAGCTGCGGGAACAACGTTGGTTTGTTCGGCCACGCAGATGTCCTCGATGTCACGGTAGTCGTGCCGCCTAACGAGGCAGTCGGTGTATCGATCACCTCAATCAGCCGCACAAAATTAGCGGTGATTGAAGTGGATGCAGGCGCGGTGGCGGGGCTTCCCAGACTGCCTTCGCCCGCGTTGACTTGCCATGTCAGTTGCGTGGACGGACTGTCGGCGGTGTCGTGACTCCAGCGCCCAAAGCCGACATTGAAACCGTCGATTGTTTTTTGTAGGTCAGTGGTGGCCCAAAGCCGGTGCACGGTTCCGATCGGCCAGTCAAAACTTGCGGGCGTCGTGGTCAAAACACCGTCTACATAGACTTGCAATCCGGGCGGATTAGTGTTGATTGTTGTTTTGCTCGGCGCTTTTCCGTAAAGGCGAAGCAACGCATCAATGTCGCCGGGAGAATACAGGGTCGAGCCCAAATCAAAACCTGCGGGCTTAGTCTCAAAAATGCTCAGGCCCGCGACAGCTGTGAAATCGCGCCGCTGGTAATGCATGATGGAGCTGTAGTCGTATCCGTTGAAGGTGCGCGTAGCAAATCGCGGTGATGTTTGAGCGCGCTGGCTGGGCTCCATGCGTTCCAGTTTGACGTCAAGAAACGGCGCAGAGTCGGCGTCCTGTTGCACGTGCAGCAGGCCCATCGCGTGTCCCATTTCGTGTACCAGCACGCCAACCCCACACTCCGGCTCACCGATAACTGTCTGCCGACCACCGCGACGACCTAACGCGCTGGCGCAGAAGCCCGCCCCTGAGCTCACCATATTGAACGCCACGTAGTCAGTCTGCGTAGTTCGCGGCACCCATTGCACAGCACCCGCCAGCGCACGGTTGACCTCAGCAACTGCGCCATTGATGTTGGTTGCGTTACCACCTTCAATGGTGAAGGGCACCTCAAACAAGCCGCTTGGCGCACGCAGCCAGAACTGCGACGCGCCGTCGATGCTTAGTGCCTTGGCGTGCGCTGCGGTTTGCGTAGCTCCGAGGCGCTGGGCTCGCGCCAGTTCACGAACAGCATCTTTCTTGCCAATAATAATGTCGCCCTCGACAACGGCGTCGTCTCCCAACTCAACGTAGCTGACCCACTGCCCACGCCAGAATGCGTGCTGTGAGTCGGCGGCATTCGCATCGGGTACAGCGACGCACAGAGTGCCGGCCGCTGCGATCAACGAGGTGTATGCGGCGAAGGACTGAAAGTTCATGGTTTGCTCCCGAGATGCGTGGAACGATACACGAAAAAGCCTGCTTTTTGTGCGGCCGTAGTCCCGTGCAAGCGTTGTCACGCGCCGCTGCGAGCGCCTACCCGTGGGTGCAATCGACGCCGTTTGCAGTTCGTCGCGCCAAGTCGTCCGTCAGCTACGCCAATGCGTATTCCGTCTCCATCAATGGCTTCAAACCTGCTCGCGCAGTAACCGCGCAGCTTTCAATCTCTGGCAACAGCTTGGCAAAATAGAAACGCGCCGTTTGCAGTTTGGCCTTATAAAAATCGTCGCCGGAATCTTGCTTCTCAAGCGCAACCTTCGCCATGCGTGCCCACCAGTAGGCGAACACCGCGTGTCCGGCAACCCGCATGTAGTCCACGGCGGCG
>JANXNO010000267.1 GCA_025354075.1 Burkholderiales bacterium
GCATCTTTCCGGTAGCGGCAACACGTCCATCAAGTCGCGACTTGGGATAATTCCGCCGAAATAGGGTGTGCTTTGCGCACCTCCCGTGTTGGTGCGCGGAGCGCACCCTATGAATCAAAAAATCAAAAGAAACTATGAACATTCTCATCCTCGGCGGCAGCGGTTTTGTGGGTCGCGCCATTTGCAGCAAACTGGTCATGGCGGGCCACTCGATTACGGTGCCGACGCGCAAACGCGACAATGCGCGAGCGCTGTTTCCTCTGCCCAGCGTGACCGTGGTTGAAGCCGATGTTTACGATGCTGCGGCGCTTGCGCAACTGGCGCGCGGCAAGGATGCCGTGATCAATCTGGTCGGCATTTTGAATGGCAATTTTGAGCGCGCGCATGTGACGCTCACCGCGAACGCCATCGCGGCGTGCAAGACGGCAGGCGTGTCGCGCTACCTACACATGAGCGCGCTCGGTGCGTCCGAAAATGGGCCGAGCACGTATCAACAATCGAAGGCCAAAGCGGATGCCATCGTTCGCGCCAGCGGGCTCGATTTCACCATCTTCGCGCCATCGGTGATCTTCGGTCGTGGCGATTCTTTCCTCACCAAATTCGCGTCGATGGTTGGTTTTTTGCCGCCACTGATGCCGATGATGTTGCCCGGTGCAGGCGCGCGCTTCCAGCCGGTATGGGTGGACGATGTGGCGCGCGCGTTCGTCGCATCACTCAATAATGAATCGACGTACGCTCAACGCTTTGAGCTGGTCGGGCCGAAGGTCTGCACGCTGAAAGAACTCGTCTCGTACGTGATGACACTTGCCCACAACAAGCACATGATCATCGGCCTGCCGGGATTTGCAACATCGATGCTCGCAACCGTTTTGCAATACGTGCCCACGCAACCGTTGACGCCGGACAACGTGAAGTCGATGTCGGTGGATAACGTGTCTGCTGCGCCGTTCCCGGCGTTTGCGGGCAAGGCAACGGCGCTTGAAGACGTGGCGCCGGGCTATCTCGGTCGCGCCGCAATCGTCGACGAATTTGCCTTGGCGCGCGAGAAGGCGGGTCATTGATAACGCGACGTTCAGTCCTTGTAGGAGCGGTTTGCCGCGACCTCGGAATCGTTTGCAACTCGGGTCGCGGCGAGCCGCTCCTACAGCAGGTTTTAACGTATCTCTTTTCACTGCAAGCCTCATTCAATAAGGGCCAATAGTAGTAAAAAGCCATAAGTCGATAGTAACAATAAATGCACGCTACGCCCCTAATAAATAACGCTTTCAATCAAAAGCTGTATCCATAAAATGTCAACGCTAGACCCTGATCTCGCCCGCTACTTCGCCGATCTCGGCACCCAGTTTCCGCCGCTACCTGCGAGCCCGACGCCGCTGGAACGGCGCGCCCGCTACTGGGCGTTGTGCGGGCTTGGCAAAACGCCGTTGCCGAGCAGCGTGACGATCAATGACGTCACGCTCGACCTCGAAGCGGGTAAGGTGCCGGTGCGCCTGTTCTACGGCCACGACGGCGCGGATGAACCGATGCCGACCATCATTTATTTTCACGGCGGCGGCTGGGTTGTCGGCGACAACGACACGCACATGCCCACCTGCGCACGGCTTGCCCACGAGGCCAACGCACTGGTCGTCAGCATTGACTATCCGCTCGCACCGGAGACGCATTGGACGAAGCTCACCGACGCCTGCTATCAGGCCGCGTCGGCCATTGCCGCTGATCGCATCGCGACGGACGCTGGCACACCAATAGCGCTCGCAGGCGACAGCGCAGGCGCGCATCTCGCGGCCATCATCGCGATTCGCGCGAGGGATGAAAACAGTTTCCACGTCGCGTTGCAGGCGCTGATTTATCCGTGCATCGAACCGACCTATGCAACAGCAAGCTACGAAAGTTTTGCTACCGGACCCGGCCTGACGCGCACCGATATGCAGTGGTACTGGCAGCAATTTGTTGGCGACGATCACAGCGCGAATGATTACCGTGTCGCGCCCTCGCGCGCCACGTCGCATGCGGGCTTGCCGCCTGCGTACGTGATCACGGCGGGGCGCGATCCGTTGCGCGATGAGGGTGTGAATTACGTCAACACGTTGCGTGGCGCAGGCATTGATACACAACACGACAATTTCGATTCCTTGCCGCACGGTTTTTTGCGGATGGCCAAGTACAGCGCCGCCACTGACGCGGCAATTGCTCGCGTGAATCGGCGCATCGGGCAGTTGCTTCGCGCAGCGAAGAGCTAGCGCGTGACCTTCATCACCGACCCGTGGTTTTATGCGTGGGCAATCCCGGCCGTCATCATTACTGGCATCTCTAAAACTGGTCTCGGCGCGGGCGTCGGTGGCGTAGCCGTGCCGATGATGAGTCAGGTCATCGCGCCCGGCGTCGCGGCGGGGATCATGCTGCCGATTTTGTGCGTGATGGATGTGCTGGGTCTACGCGCTTATCGCGGCAAATGGGCGTGGAGTGGTGTGCGCGAGATGAGCGCGCCCAGCGCGATGCCGATCAGTGCGGGCGCGATC
>JANXNO010000519.1 GCA_025354075.1 Burkholderiales bacterium
GGCACAGGTATCACAGTGATACCAGCGTTATCCGATTCCCACGGCGTTCCGTCGACAATGGCGCTGAAGCTTTGCTGTGCGTGAACATCTGTCGCGAGACCCAGTGTCGCAATCGCGGTCGTGATCAAAGCGCCAAGTGCAGACACGGACGTATTGGTGTTGGGTAAATTCATGATGATCCGAAAAAGGGTAAGCGACTACTGCGTGTCGCAAGGGTTGACGAATGCGCGGCCAGGGCCGCGCCTACATTCCGAGGCGCTTTTCAATCGCCGCCAGTTTTCTCTGCATCGCTGCGTTCAGCTTTTCCAGCGCGACGATCTTCGCGTCTTTATCTTTCACGATTTGATGCAGGCCCTGAATCGCCGCCAGCGCCACGCCGTCGGCGTCGACCGTCGCGATGGATTTGTCGCTGCCGCCCAAACCAAACGCTTTGTGAAAATCTTGCGCCATCGGGCCGATGTGGCGCGTGTTGCCGTCTGTTTTATAGGCCCAGCTGGTGATCGGCATTGCCAACACCTTGGCGAGCACGCTGCGCGGGTTGATTGAGGCAATCGCCGTTTTCACCGCACGATCACTGCCAATGTTGAACGACGCGGCGTAGAGGTGACCCACCGCCGCGATCGCGGTTGCCGAGTCACGCAGCGCCATTTGCACCGTGCCCGTGCCGCCCGCTGTGCAGAAGGTGTCGCTGTGCGTGCCGCCTTTGTGCCAGCAAAAATTGCTGTTCGAGCGGAAATACGCCGTGCCGGCCTGCACGCCGATGCCAAACTCGTCCGGCGTGGTCGCGCTGGTGCCCCACAGGTTGATCATCTGCCGGGTTTGCATGCCGAAATACAGGCGAGTCGCCGTATTTAAGTGGACACCGCCGGTCGAGCGAATGACGAATTGGTTGTTGCCGTTGGAGGCGACGGGCGTGGACGTTGAGCTGTCGCCCCAGACGAAGCTGCCTGAGTGCAATGCGTTCGCGTACTGCCCCGCCGCGAAACTCGCCGTCCCGCTAGCGACGTTGAGCTGCCCGCCGGGGATGGTGGCATAGTAGCCGCCGACGCGGTTGCCGAAGCCGCCGCTGACCGTCGCGCCATCCGTGCCATTTATTACGTCGTTGGAGACGCCGCCGCCTATTGTGCTGTAGCTTGAGATACTCCGAATTGAGTTGGCGAGGCCTCCGCTTACCGTGCTGTAACTCGCGGTGTTGGATACGTTGTTGTTGCAAAGTCGCGTGTTCAAACCCGTCGCTGGATCGAAGCAGCCATTCGATATGTCACCGCCACCCGCCACTGTGCTTCCGGAGGTGTCTACGCCGCCGGCTGTGTTGGTCGCCGCTCCGTTAACCACGTTGGGCGACGAGCCGTTACCCATGAAAATGCGCAAACCGTTGCCACCGGCGATTTCGAGGCTCACCTTGCTGCCGCCAGACGCCACTTTCAGATCAAACGCATCGTTAGTACCCAGTATGGCAGCCGAGCCAAACGCATTGCCGCCCTTCACAAACGCGCCGCTTGGCCCCGTAGCGCAGCCACTGGCCAAAAAACTCACCACTGCCGCAGTCGTAGGCCGCGACGCGCTCGGAGCCACGCCCAGCGCCAGCCCCGCCGTCAGCGACGCGCCCTTGAACCCGGCCAAATGACGCGCAATAATGGTGGTGTCCACCGTGTCGATCTGCCCGTCGCCATTCATGTCGAGCGCGCAGCCCACGCATTCGATATTGTTTTTGACTTGCAGCGGATCAAGACTCGCGTACCGCGTGCTCGCGGTCAGCGGCGCACCGGTGATGCCCAGCGCGTAGCGGGTCAGCACCAGGCCGTCATTGATCGCGTCCGATCCGCCGTTGTCAAACGGACAGGTTTGCGCACTGGCGGAGGCTGGGAGCCACGCCAGAAAGCCCATCAGAGCGAGCGCTGTGAGGCATCGACCCCGTTGAAATGAAGTAAACATAGACCACCACCTCTCGGTAAATATTGACGAACGCAAGACTTGTCGAGGGATAGACGCGAACTGACGAAATGTCCGACATAGCGCGATGCCGGATGGCGCAGGCGAGTTTTTTGAGAGGCCTGCGGGACGCGGAGTTGTATTGAATCGGCCTAGCGAGACCGACGATGACTGCTTAGGAAAACTTCCTTGGCGTCCGCTTTTTCTCCGACTCCGGCACCGGTGCCAGCGCGCGGATGTGGAGCACGTGGTCTACCAGTTCAAAACCGTGATCTTTCACGATTTTGGCGATGAGTTTTTCGATTTGCGCGTCGTGAAATTCAACGAC
>JANXNO010000330.1 GCA_025354075.1 Burkholderiales bacterium
TGCGGATTGTTGGCCGCTTCTGCTTCAGCGCGTGCGTCGGAATTACTGTCGCGTAGCGTCGTGATACCAGCTTGCCGGGGTTGAATCTGCGCGCCGAAGTTGGGCGCGGATTTGCTGTCGCTGGATGCCGCGTTGCGAGCGGCTGCGGCGATATCTGCGGCAGTTGGGCTACCCGCCATCAGCCACGATCCGCCTGCGCCGACGGCTAGCAGAAAGAGGACTACACCCACGAGCCAGCGCCTGCGGCTGCGCGGCTTGGACGAATCACTTTTCATGGAGCGTCTTCATGCTGTTGCTGAGGCGACGCGGTTTCGTTGCAACCGTCCTCACCCCAACCCCGGCGCACGCTTGCGCCAGTAGACGCATGCGCGCGCGGGAGAGGGGGCCAGCGCGAGCTCGTGTCTAGACTTACTGAGCGTTCGCCACCATGTCGGCAACGATGCGCGACACGATGCCGCCCCAGCTGCCGTTGGTGTAGTGGTTGTAGGACTCGTTGTTGTCGCGGAACTGCACGGTATGGTTCGACCACTTCGTGCTGCCACCTTCGTTGGCGGCGGTGCCAAGCGTTAAGTCGTTGCAGAACCAGTCGGACGCGTTGCAAAAGCTTGCCCCCGAGCTGCCGGATACGCCGCCGCTGGAGTGGTACGCAATGGCCTCATCGTCCTGCCCTGGCAAGATGCCCGAGTACAGCGTGCCCTTGGCGCCAGCATGCATGTAGAAGGTCGCGCCGCGCGTGGTGTTGTGGTTGTACATGGCGCGCGATGTCGCCGTTTTAAGCTCCCCCACCAGTGGCTCGGACAATGCCCAGCTTCCAGCATTGGCGAGCTCGGAGCCGCCCGCCGCGCCGCCGGCAATATCAACCCATTTGATATTCCAGCCCGTCTGCGTGCCTGTGCCTGCATCGCCGCACACGCCGCCTGAATTGGGGGTTGCGTTCTTTTTCGTGCGTGTTGAGCCACCGTACATCGACAGCGCATAGCCCACCTGCAAATTGCCCGCGCTGTGTGCGGCAACGTAGCACCAGTTGTTACCGGTGCAATAACAATCGAGGGCGTCGCGAACAAGATAGTTTTGCGACGAGACGGTGTTGTAGCCGTCCCAGTTCACCGATTTTTTGTTCACGCCTGCCGCAGTAGATGCTGGCCCCCAATAGCTGAAATCGGCATGATTGCCGAGCTGGCCGCCGCCGGTGCGACCGTTGACCCACAGCGAATAATTGGTTGCGTGGGCAAGTGCTGCTATACCCGCGCCAATAACCGACATCACCAGTGCCGTGCGGCGCACTGTCGACATTTTGAACTTCATGACATCTCCTCCTTAAGATTTCCGTGATGAGACCAACCGCATGATCGCGCTCGCGCGGAGCGCTGCAATCGTGCGTGTGCGGAGAAGCTTTCGAAACGACGAATGCCGCGTCAAAGATGGTTACCGCGCAAATTCACATCCCCCTCGGCGTGACTTGCACAGTGACGGTGAAATGCTGATTTCTCCGTCTCCCCCTGCCCAAGGCGCGGACTATATATCGCGGTAGTTTGCAGAGTCAATTTCAAACGCCGCGCTACTTTGCTCGGGTAGAAATACCGAGCGGAAACGGGACGTATTTGCTGCGTCCATCGGCATGCACCAGGCTCGTGACCTCGCCATTACTGTCGTAGCGGTCAATTTGCCGCTTCAGCTCATTGCAATGTGGGGTGGGGGGGCTGTGGTGGCTGCGGCAATGCCTGGCAATGCGCGACGCGGCGAGGCCGTTGTGTCTGTGAACGCCTGACGCTGGCGGCACACCCGGCGTTCCAGAAAGGCTTGGCAAAACTATGTCATCAGCATATAAATGCCCATAACCTATCCAAACTGGATCAATCTGATGCCGATGTATTCCCAAAGACGCGTGTCGGATCGCATGTCTTACACGAGCAAGATGCTCGTCATAGGAATCGTGTTGTTTACTGCGGCAATGGTCGCGGCGTTTTCAATGACAACAGCGTAGCAGCCCGTCCCGCCTCAGTCAGTCCACGCGTGTGCTTACGCGCGACTGCACGCCGCGCGGGGCTTCGAGCTTAATAGTTTAAAGTCATCGAGCGCTGCGATCCATTGCGAGGTGTAGCGCGTCGGGATATCGACGTGCCGCGCACCCTCCACCAGCAGCCAGCGCTTGGGCTCCGGCGCAGCGGCGAACAGTTTTTTGGCGATGTCCACCGGAATGCGGTAGTCCGCGCTGCCGTGCATGAAGAGCGTGGGCATGCAGAGCTTGGGCACCTTCGCCAGCGAATCGAAATATTGTGTTTGCACTGCGCCGAGTGGAATCCATTTGTAGGCGGTGAATTGCTGCATTTCGAGCACGCTGGTGAACGAGCTTTCCACCATCAGGCCTGCCGCATCTTTCGCCGCGCTGGAGTGCGCCAGCTCCATGGCCACCGCGCCGCCGAGCGAGTGACCATAGATATAGTGCGGACGATTGGGTGCGCGGCGCGTGAGCTCGGCCCAGGCCGCCTGTGCGTCTTCGTAGGCCGTCTCTTCCGATGGCAGCTCGCCATCGCTCAAACCAAACCCGCGATAGTCGATTGCCAGCACTGAAAAACCTGCGTCGCGCAGCTTCATGATACGCGGCAGATTGGCTGAAATTCCGTAGCCCGCGCCGTGCAGATACAGCGCAGCGGGCGCGCTGGCCGTGTCGCTGCTGGCCGGGATCCACCAAGCGTGCAGCTTGCCTTTGGACGACCCGGCGCGCAACCACACGTCTTCAAAATTGGCCTGATATTCAGCGGGTGTGCGGCCTGAATCTTTACTCGGACGGAAGATCACCTGACGTTGAAAGTCGTCCAGTGTCGCGCAGGCCCCAAGCAACGCAGCAGCGACGACAGCAAGGGAAATCGTGGAGATAAACGTGCGACGGGACATAGTGCGTTGAGTCTGAATTCTTAATACGTCTTGGGGCAGATTGCGACCGCAAAGTTCCCGATGAGGATTGGACGCAACGCTCGAAATGAAAAGAGCAGACAGTCCCGACTCCGTTTTTCCCCAATGTAGCAGCCGTGCAGGCAAAAAATTGCCTGTCCTGCAAACACCCGCTTACGAGCCGGACTTTACTTCCATCTGGCTTTGCTGGTAGTTTTGGATACCGACGCGTTCGATCAATTGCAACTGCGTTTCCAGCCAATCAATGTGCTCTTCTTCTGATGCAAGAATTTCTTTGAGCAGATCGCGTGAGACGTAATCTTTCGCCTCTTCGCAGCAGGTGATCGCGACCTTCAGATCCGGGTGCGCGATCATTTCGAGCTTCAGATCGCAGGTGATGCAGTCCTTCACATCCTCGCCGATCATGATCTTGCCGAGGTCTTGCAGATTGGGCAGGCCGTCGAGAAACAAGATGCGCTCGATCAGCCGATCAGCGTGTTTCATCTCGTCAATTGACTCGTGCATTTCATGCGCGCCGAGTTTGTCGAGGCCCCAGTTTTTGTACATCCGCGCGTGCAGAAAATACTGGTTAATCGCTACAAGCTCGTTGTAGAGAATTTTGTTTAAGTG
>JANXNO010000368.1 GCA_025354075.1 Burkholderiales bacterium
TGGACCACGCTGGCCACGGCCGGCGACCGGTCGCAGCAACTTATGTGAACAGGTGGGTGTGTTCGCACCTGCCTCGACGCAGCGCGAATCGCTCTCGGCGGGGCAGGTCGGCTTCATCATTGCTGGTATCAAAGAGCTGGATTCCGCGAAAGTCGGCGACACGGTCACCCATGCGTTGAAGCCCGCCGCTGCCGCGCTGCCGGGCTTCAAAGAGGTCAAACCGCAGGTGTTTGCGGGCCTGTATCCGATTGAGTCCAATCAGTACGAAGCGCTTCGCGACGCGCTCACCAAACTCAAGCTCAACGATGCGTCGCTGCACTATGAACCGGAGGTTTCGCAGGCGCTCGGTTTCGGTTTTCGCTGCGGCTTTTTGGGCCTGCTGCATATGGATGTGGTGCAGGAGCGGTTAGAGCGCGAATACGACATGGATCTGATCACCACGGCACCCACCGTGATTTACCAGGTCGTGCAGCGTGATGGCACGACCATCAGCATAGAAAATCCTGCAAAACTGCCTGATTTGTCTCGTGTCGAGGACATTCTTGAGCCAATCATTACAGCGACCATCCTGATGCCACAAGAGTACGTTGGCTCGGTTATGACGCTTTGCAACGAGAAACGCGGCACGCAGGTGAACATGCAGTACATGGGGCGTCAAGTGATGCTCACCTACGACCTGCCGATGGCCGAGGTAGTGATGGATTTCTTCGACAAGCTTAAGAGCGTGTCCCGTGGTTACGCCTCGCTGGATTACGAATTTAAAGAGTTTCGCTCCGCCGATGTGGTCAAACTCGACATCCTGATCAACGGCGACAAGGTTGATGCGCTGTCATCCATGGTTCATCGCGCGCAGAGTCAGTATCGCGGTCGCCAGGTTGCCTCGAAAATGCGCGAATTGATTCCACGCCAAATGTATGACGTGGCGATTCAAGCGGCCATTGGTGTGAACGTGGTTGCTCGCGAAAACATCAAAGCGATGCGTAAAGACGTGACCGCTAAATGCTATGGCGGAGACATTTCGCGCAAGCGCAAGTTGCTAGATAAACAGAAAGAAGGCAAAAAGCGCATGAAAGCGGTAGGCTCGGTCGAGATTCCGCAGGAGGCTTTTTTGGCGATTCTGCAGACGGGTGACAAGTAATTCGCGCCTAGTCAACCCCGTTCACGCTTCACTGACTCAGTTTGTCGCTACGCGGAGCGCGAGTGTCGAACGAAGCTGAAAATGTGTGTGCTGCCGTAATGTGCGATCCCATCGCACCGTGGTTGCAACGACTGTGTCCGATTGGTATCAATGTGCATGCGATGGGATCGCCCGCAACGAATGACGAGACTCATGAAATACATTCCAGCCGCGTTACTTGCCGTCCTCGTGGTCACCGCTTTGCGCGGGGTGTTTACTGGTGTCCCGGTCAACTTTCCACTCCTGCTGCTGCTCGCCGTCGCGGTGTGCGGCATCAGTTGGGCGGTCGACAAGTTCTACCTCGCCAAGAAACGTGTCGCGGGCGAGGTGTTGCACTGGGGCATCGAAGTCCCGGCATCGATCTTCACCGTGTTGCTTGTGGTTTTCGTGTTGCGCTCGTTTTTGGCCGAGCCGTTTCGCATTCCATCGAGTTCGATGCGCCCCGGTCTGGTGACCGGCGATTTCATCCTTGTTAACAAGTTTTCGTACGGCATTCGTTTGCCTGTGCTTGACGCCAAAGTGATCGATACCGGCAACCCGCAGCGTGGCGACGTTGCGGTATTCAAGGCACCGCATGAGCCCGATAAGGACTACATCAAGCGCATCATCGGACTGCCCGGTGACACCATTGTCTACAAAGACAAAAAGCTCACGCTCAACGGCACGCCGGTGCCACAGGTCGAAGAGGGCACCTACAGTTACATGGAATTTGGGCAGTTTCTAACTACGTTGAAGTTCAAGGAAAAACTCGGCGATCATGAATATTTGATCGCTCAATTCCCCCAGTTTCCCTCCTTTATTCCCAATCAGAAGTACCCTGGAACCCCTGTGCCTACCTGCGCAGATGATGGCAGCGTGGTGACGTGCACCGTGCCGCCGGGTCATTATCTGGCCATGGGGGACAACCGGGATAACAGCCTCGATGGCCGCTATTGGGGCTTTGTGCCAGACACGCATTTACGTGGCAGGGCGTTCTTCATCTGGTTTAACTGGGAAGATGTTTCTTCGTTTGCTTTCAAACGCGTATTTCGCGGCATACAATAAATGCGATCAGCATACGGGGAAGAACGACAAGTGAATTTGCACAGGCAACGCGGTCTTAGCTTAATTGGCTTTATCTTTCTTGCGGCAGTGGTCGCGTTCGTGATGTTTACGGCGTTTCGGTGTGTGCCTGCCTGGACTGAATACTTTTCGTTGCGGAAAGTGCTTCAGGCGACGGCAAACGAGTTTGGAGTAGAGGCCCAGGGAGCGGTAATCAGGGCTTCGTTTGAGCGACGTAGATATATCGATGATTTGCCCGTAAAGGGGGCAGATATTGAAATCGGTAAAGACAACGGTCGCATTTCGCTTGCGATTGCTTACCAGAGAAAAGTACCGGTTGCTGGGAACATGAGCTTACTGTTCGACTTCGAAGCCTCGGCTACAAGCAATCGCTAGCTTTGAGTCTGGAAGCTGCCCTCGGATACACGTTTCGCGAGCCGCGTCTCCTTCGAGAGGCGCTAACACATCGAAGTTTTGGCACGCCGCACAATGAGCGCCTTGAGTTCATCGGGGACGGCATACTCAACTGCGTGATCGCATTGGCCCTGTACGAAAAATTTCCTGAACTGCCGGAAGGCCAGCTCTCAAGGATGCGGGCGAATTTAGTCAGTCAGCCTGCGCTGCACTCGCTGGCACAACGTCTCGATATTTCGCATCATCTGCGTATCGGCGAAGGCGAAGAAAAAAGTGGTGGTCGCGAGCGACCATCCATGCTGGCCGACGCGCTCGAAGCGATTTTTGGGTCCATCTTGCTCGACTCGGGATTCGAGTCTGCGCAGGCAACGATTAATGGGCTCTATCTCAATCGCATTTCGCAGGTTAATCCGCGCGAAGGCGGTAAAGACGCCAAAACGCGTCTCCAGGAATACATGCAATCAAAGCACTTTCCACTCCCGTCGTACACGGTGGAGCGAGTCGATGGCGAAGCACACGCGCAAATTTTCACAGTTCGTTGCAGCGTGCCACAAGTCGAGCAGGAGGCCAGTGGCAAAGGTCAATCACGGCGTGC
>JANXNO010000379.1 GCA_025354075.1 Burkholderiales bacterium
AAAAAGAGGTCGTGGATCGCATGGCTGCAGGTGCGGGCGAGGACGCGCGCGGGCGGCTCTCGGTGATGCTGCAATATCGCTTCAAAATCGAAAAATGTTTCGACGTGCCGCCGACCGCTTTCAAGCCAGTGCCGGCGGTCGATTCATCCATCGTGCGCCTCACGCCGCTCGCCGACAAACGCCTCAAGCCGAAGGACGAAAAAGCGTTCGCGCTGATGGTCACGCACGCCTTCGCCAAACGCCGCAAGATGCTGCGCAACAGCCTGTCCGCCTGGGTCACGCCGGACGGCTGGTCAACCATAGGCGTAGACCCCAAAGCCCGCGCCGAAGATTTGACGACGGCGGAGTTTGTGGCGATTAGTGATTGGGCGCAGGCAGTCCATCGAAAATGACATTGACATATCAAATTTGATGATCCACAATCTTGCTGCCTCATGTCAAACCGTGTGGAGGCCTGTAATTCAACATACCCAATAAGGAAACCTATGAAGTTGATATGGACGATGTTCGCTGTGGCGTCAATGTTTATGCATTCCGCATTCGCAGCCCCCCCCCCCCGACCAAGCTTAGTTAGCGACGTAGCTACGTCCGCTGGAGAAAGAACAAAGACTTTGACACTGAACGGGCAGAATTTACAAATCAGCTTCGACAGCGTTGGGCGAGTTGACGCTATTGTCGGGCCAAATGTCAGCGCCCGCGTGTGGTGGGACGGCGATAGCAAATCTCGCGTACCGGTAGCCGTGACGCTTGAACAATTCGATTCCGGCGACAAGTTCAACGTATCGATCCCGGGAAACGCCTCCCAACTAAAGGGCGACCGTCAAAAGGTATTTAGTTACGATGATGATGATGAGCAGCGCAACGATCCCGAATATTGGATGCCTTTAATAGAAAACGCTCTGTTCTCAAACATGAACGATTGGTCGCCCGACACCGCGCCAAAAACATGTGACTTAAATGCTTGCAAAGACTTGTGCGATATGGCTGGTATGGGATCAGGGGTGGTTTGCGTTGCAGCCGGCGCTGT
>JANXNO010000388.1 GCA_025354075.1 Burkholderiales bacterium
TAATACGGCGGGCGACCGAGTGCCGTTCGTCGCAGATCTCAAAGCGGGCGAAGTACTTGTTGATGAGCGGCTAGCCGCGCGACTCAACGTCAAAGCGGGTGACACGATTGAAGTCGGCAAGAACACACCGCGCATCGCGCAGGTGTTTGCCGAAGAACCGGAAGTCGCAGGCAACTTTCTTTCTGCTGCGCCAAAAGTGCTGATGGCGAACGCCGACGTGGCCGCCAGTGAATTGCTCGGCCCCGGCAGCCGCGCGACTTATCGACTGCAAGTAGCGGGGGATCGCGCTCAGGATTTTGCCGATCTGATCAAACCCAAACTCGGCCCCGGCCAACGGCTGGAAACGGTGCGTGAGTTGCGTCCCGAAGTGCGCTCGACGCTGGAAAAGGCCGAGCAATTTCTTGGCCTGGCCGCTTCGTTCGCCGTGTTTCTGGCCGTTGTCGCCATCGTACTTGCGCTGCGTCGTTACTTGAAGCGCGAGCTGGACACCGCCACACTGTTTCGTACGCTCGGGGCGGGACAGCGGCAAACGCTGATGCATTTTGTCGGACAGTTTTTTGTGCTCGCGCTGATCGCCTGTTTGCTCGGCGTAGCGCTGGCGTATGCGGCGCAAGCGGGCCTCGCATGGGCGGTACGCGGGCTGTTCGCGTCGACCTTGCCACCGGCAGGCTGGACGCCACTGGTGAAGGCGTTCACCACCGGCCTCGTGCTGCTGCTCGGCTTTGCTATTCCACCGCTCATCGCGCTGGCCAGCACGCCGCCGGTGCGCGCGCTGCGCCGTGACATGCCTGCGCCCGGTGCAGGCGGCGTGCTCGCTGCCGTACTCGGTACGATGGCGGTGCTCGCGGTGGTGATGATGCAGTCACAGGACTTGCGCACCGGCGCTATTTTTGTCGGCGGGATTCTGGTGTTGGTTGCAGCGGCCACGGCGTTGGCGATGGCACTGTTATGGGCGATTCGGCGACTGGTTCGATCTGGCAAATTGGCAAGGCTCGGCGGCGCACGGTCGTGGGCGTATGGCCTCGCAAACTTGGACCGTCGTCGCCTGTCAACTGCGATTCAAATTGCCTGTCTCGGCCTTGGCGTGATGACCTTGATCGCGGTCGGTTTTGTACGCACTGATCTGTTCAGTTCATGGCAAAAATCGTTGCCGCCCGATGCGCCCAATCGCTTCTTGATTAACGTGCAACAAGATCAAGTTGGCACTATTCAATCGCTGCTGCCCAAGGCAGTAGACGGCAAGACGGCAACGTTGTATCCAATGGTGCGCGGGCGTTTAGTGGCGGTGAACGGAACGCCGGTAACCGCGAAAGATTACGTTGACGAAGCGGCGAAACGTCTGGTGGATCGCGAGTTCAATTTATCATCCAGCCCGGTGCTGCCCGCAGCCAACAAAATCATCGCCGGTGAATATTTTGCTGACAGCGAAACGGGCGTCATGTCGCTCGAAGACGGCATCGCGAAAACACTCAAACTCAACATCGGCGACAGCGTTGAATTTGATGTGGCGGGCGAGAAAGTGGCTGTGAAAATCACCAGTCTGCGCAAGGTCGATTGGGACAGTTTCCGAGTGAACTTTTTCGCGCTGATTCCAGAGGCGACCATAGCGCCACTGCCTAAAAGCTACATCACCGCAGTTCACCTGCCCGACAGCGACAAAAAGACTTTGCCAGCCGTGGTCAGCGCAGCGCCGAATGTGCTGGTGATCGACGTGTCGGAAATCATGGCGCGGGTGCGCAGCATCGTTGATCAGGTGGCGCGCGCGCTGGAATTTGTGTTCGCGTTTACGCTGGTAGCGGGCTTGCTCACGCTGTATACCGCCGTGATTGCCACGCAGGATGAACGCAGATACGACACCGCGCTGATCCGCACGCTAGGAGGCACGCGCAGCCAGATTCGCGCGGCGTTGATCGCTGAATTTTTGGCGCTCGGCGGTGCCGCGGGATTGCTCGGCGTGCTCGGTGCGATTGCCCTGACGTGGGCGCTGGCGACGCGCGTTTTGAAAATTGAATTTGTTGCCTCTCCGGTGGTGTGGATTGTGGGCTTTTCAGCGGCAACAGCCTGCACGTTGCTCGCTGGATGGCTTGGCACGCGAAGCGTTCTAACTACACCGCCCATCCAGGTTTTGCGCGAGGGCGCATGAAGATTGAACAGGTGCTCGCGCAGGTAGCACGCGTCGACAGCAAAGCACTCGGTGAATCTGGCGACATGACGTTTCAGGAGCGTCGCGAATATCACGCAGCACTGGGCCGAACGGTGCGCCCGGCGGGCGTTTTGATTTTGTTGATTCAGCGTGGTGATGCACTCAGCATCGTGCTCACGCAGCGTACCGCGCATCTGCATGATCACGCTGGGCAAATCAGCTTTCCGGGCGGGCGCTTTGAACCGGAAGACACCGATATTGTCGCCACCGCATTGCGCGAATCCTTTGAAGAAATTGGCACTGAGTCCAGGCAAATTCAAGTCATCGGCAGCTTGCCGAATTACGTCACGGTAACGGCGTATGAGATCACGCCAGTGGTTGCGACGTCCCCGCCACAAGCGTTCACCTGCGACGCGTTTGAAGTGGCCGATGCGTTTGAAGTGCCGCTGGCGCATGTGCTCAATGATGCGAACTGGCGGCGTGACAGTTTTTTGCGTGAAGGGCAACGTCGTGAATATTGGGCGGTGCCGTACAAGGAGCGCTACATCTGGGGCGCAACAGCAGGCATGCTGCGCACCTTTCGCGAGGTTTTGTTGCAGCCGTAGTAGTTTTTAGGAGGAGCGGCTTGCCGCGACCTCAGCGGGAGGCCGCG
>JANXNO010000489.1 GCA_025354075.1 Burkholderiales bacterium
ACGACGCCGCGTGCTGTGGTCGCTGATGTAACCGCAGAGCTGGGCGGCATGGCATTGCCGAAGCGTGAGCAGCGCATCGGCTCCGGTGAAAGCGCCGTGGTGACGTGGGACGTTAAAGCACCGGCTGACGGCAAAGAAGCCGTATGGAACTTTGCTGCGGTTGAAAAAGGCAAACCTCGCGGCGACGCGTTGCGCATCAAGCAGGCATTGCAAACGCCGCTGCCTGAGCGCACGGTTGCCGACACCAGTGGCGAGATCAAGGGCAAGACGGCGCTGACACTCAAACCCGACACGCCAACGACCAAGGGCGACGTCACCGTGTCGCTGGCACGCACTTATGGCGCGGACACCAGCGGCATTCGCGCATACTTTGCGCGCTATCCGTTTGCTTGCCTGGAGCAGCGCATGACGCGAACCATGGGCACCAAGGACGAGGCGTTGTGGGACGTCATCGCGGGTTCGTTGCCGAATTATCTGTCATCGTCTGGGCTCGCCAATTACTACCCCGGTGATATCAGCGAAGGCTATCCCATCCTCACGGCGTTCGTGCTCTCCGGTGCGCACGAGGCGGGCTGGAAGATTCCTGATGAAGCCAAGGCACGCATGCTGTCAGGGTTAGAGCGTTACGTCGCGGGCGAACTCAAAACGCAGCGTGCGTGGCTGCCGAATGACAGCTATTACCTGTTGTCGGAAAAGCTGATCGCGCTGGAAGCATTGTCGCGCTACGACCGCGCGTCGAAACGTCTGCTCGATACGATTCGTGTTGATCCGGTGAAGCTCACAGCGGCATCACTGGCTGATTGGCTCGACATTTTGAATCGCTCGAAAGATGTGCCGAATCGTGAAGCGCAGCGTGCTGCTGCGATCAAGGAATTGCGCGACAACGTTCGCGTCAGCGCGAGTGTCGCCAGCATTGCGCGCAGCGATGATCGCTGGTATTTCATGCGCAGCGATGACTACACGTTGGCCCGCATGTTCCGCCTGAGTCTCGATACGCGCGAACTCGGCGAGTTCAAACTGCCGCTGCTGAAGGGGCTCAACAACCGAATGCAGCGCGGCGGTTACTTCTACAGCACGCAGGCAAACCTGTGGGCCGCGTATGCGCTGGAGCGTCACAACAAACAGGCCGCCGCCGATGGCCGCACGCGTGTGACTTACAACGGTGAAACCAAAGAAGTGGTGTGGGATGCGGCGACGACCGAAGGCGAAGTCATCTTCCCGTGGAGCGGCAACGCGAATGGCATTGCGGTTGAACATCTCGGCAAGGGCGAGCCGTGGGCGCGCGCGCAATTGCGTTCGCCTGTCGCGCTCGCGGGGAAGGTCGACAACGGCATCGGTGTCGCCAAAACCTTCAAGCCTGTGCAGCAAAAGCGCCCCGGTCGTTACAGCGTGGGCGACATCATTCAGGTGACGGTGACTGCGGACAATAAGGCGGGCCTCGGCTGGCTCGCTATTGACGATCCGGTTCCGGCGGGCAGTACGGTGCTCGGCGGGCTAGCCAAGCTCGCAACCACTGCCGAAATGCCGCAGACTTGGAGTGGCTATCGCTACATCGAGCGGACCTTCACTAGCGTGCGCTCGTCGTTCGAATGGGCAGGCAAAGGCAAGCACAGCTTTACCTACGAAATTCGCCTGACCACGCCGGGAAAATTTGCGCTGCCACCGACGCATGCGGAGGCGATGTATTCGCCTGAGGTGAATGGGCAGTTGGG
>JANXNO010000495.1 GCA_025354075.1 Burkholderiales bacterium
GTGGGCAGCCTCTGCCCACCAAGGCGTGGAGAGCCAGCCTTGTCTCGGCATGCTCACCCTACGCATGGCAATGGCCCTATGAGCGCCCTCCGCGCCCGCCGCTGGATCGGCCTCATTCTGGTTGTGATCGTCCTCGACCAGATCAGCAAATACTTCGTCCACACCCATTTTCAGCCCGGGGAACGGCTCAACGTGCTGCCGTTCTTCGACTGGATCCTTACGTACAACACCGGCGCCGCATTCAGCTTCCTTGCCGATGCGGGCGGCTGGCAGCGCTGGTTCTTCGTCGCGCTCGCGGTGATCGTCAGCGCCTGGTGCTGGCGCTGGCTCAACCGCGAGCATGATGCCCGCGTTCAGCTCGCGCTAGCGCTCATCATCGGCGGTGCACTCGGCAACGTCATCGACCGCCTCTGGCTGGGCAAAGTCATCGACTTCATCCTCGTTTATTGGGCGCCGTGGAACTACTATTACCCGGCCTTCAATGTCGCCGACAGTGCGATTAGCATTGGTGCCGTACTGATGCTGTGGTCAGCGATTTTTGGCTCCAAGCGAGCGTAAGTATTGTCCCTTCGCCCCTTGCGGGAGAGGGTTAGGGTGAGGGGGCCGGTTGCACCCAAACCAGTTTTTGAGGAATATTCGGTGCAACCCACCCCAATCACCTTCCAACCGAAATCGGTCATCCTCGCCAACCCGCGCGGCTTCTGCGCTGGCGTTGACCGCGCGATTGCCATCGTCGACCGCGCGCTGGAAAAATTCGGCGCGCCGATCTACGTCCGTCACGAAGTCGTACACAACAAACACGTCGTCGACGACCTCAAATCGCGCGGTGCCATCTTCGTGGAAGAACTGAAAGACGTGCCCGACCTGCCGGGCGGCGCAGTCGTCATCTACTCCGCGCACGGCGTGTCAAAAGCGCTGCAATCCGAAGCGGCAGAACGCAATTTCCGCGTGTTCGACGCCACCTGCCCGCTAGTCACCAAAGTCCATGTCGAGGTTGCCAAGCTGCGTAAACAGGGCGTTGAAATAGTAATGATCGGCCACGAAGGCCACCCCGAAGTCGAAGGCACGATGGGGCAGGCCACAGAAGGAATCTTCCTGGCGGAAGATGAAGCAGACGTCTTGGCGCTAGCCGCGTCCGGCAAGATACGCGACCCGTCCAAGCTGGCCTTCGTTACGCAGACCACGCTGTCGGTGGACGACACTGCCAAGGTCGTCGAATCGCTGCAAAGGGCATTTCCGCATATTCGTCCGCCGCGTAAAGACGACATTTGCTACGCAACAACCAATCGACAGAATGCGGTTAAGGAAATGGCTCTTGATGTTGATGTTTTCATCGTAGTTGGATCAAAGGCAAGCTCCAACGCAAATCGGTTGCGCGAGGTTGCCGAACGTCTGGGCTGCAGTGCCTATCTTGTAGACGATGCCGACGGACTGAACATGCAATGGTTTGTAGAAGCCACTCGCGTCGGGGTAACCGCCGGTGCATCGACGCCGGAGCATCTGGTTGCCGATGTGGTCAGCAGAGTGTCAGCGTTTGGCTCCTTCGATATTTTCATAGGGCCAGGCGAACCGGAACGTATAGAGTTTCGTCTCCCAGCAACCCTGATTGACTGACAAGCACTCTCTTCCGCTAGATAGGACCCGCAGAAGTAACCTTCTTCCGTGATGCGTCGCCGTTAGTCTGCTCGCGAGCATCGTCATGAGAACTGACACTTATTATCACGCCATGTACAGAAAATTTATCTCTGGCTTCACCCTGATTGAGCTCTTGGTCACGATTGCAATTTTGGCGATTTTGGCCGCAGTTGCGACGCCTGATCTCGCGCGATTTCTTGATAACTCTCAATTGCGCTCTATTTCAGGCGATTTGTCGGCCAGCCTCGCAGAGGCCCGGTCTGAGGCGATAAAACGCGGAGTGAATGTGTCGCTTGCGCCCGCAACTGCAACCGGTAATTTGTCCGACGGATGGGTAGTGTTTTTGGACAATGTGCCACCTGATGGCGTCGTATCAGCAACGTCCACCGTGATATCGCGGCAGGCCGCGTACGGCGGTGACGTGTCGGCGAGAGCCTCGATTGGCGGATCACAAACGTTTATTGCGTATGACCAATTGGGCCGATCAGTCTTGACTAATTACGGAACAGGAGCGGGTCGAATTGAAGTGAAAATTGGCACCGGTACGACTCCGCGTAAGCAAGGCTCGCTCTGTATTAATTGGGGCGGTCGGGCTCGATTTGTCGCGGATTTAGTGGGAACAAGCGCATGCACTTGAGTCGAATTGCCGCGCCATCTAGGCGAGCGTTTGTCTTTCATCATCGGGGATTTAGTCTTCTCGAGGTGCTGGTGACACTATTGCTCGTTGCTATTGGATTATTGGGGGTCGCGGGCATGCAAATCGCAGCGATACGGCTCGCAGATGGTGCAGATGTTCGCAGCAAAGGCTCCACCTTTATAGACGGCATCGCGGAACGGATACAAACTAATCCAAACAACGCGGCTGCGTACGCCGTATCGCTGACGGGCAGCGTTAGTTCGGGCGCTGCCGCTGCGGACGTTACAGCTTGGAAGGCCAGCATTGCACAGGCGCTACCAAACGGGCAAGGCAGCATTACGGTGACACCAGATGGTAGTTGCCCGGCGGTCACGGCGTCGTCTAGATCGTGTAACTTGGTGACCATAGTGGTTCAGTGGAGCGAGATTCGTGCGAAGCGATCTGCCAGCGGACCGTCACCGGAAACAGTTGTCTTTCAGTCTGTGGTTCGGGTTTAGGTGTCGTCATGCATTTTTCTAGTTGTTCCACTATTCGAAGAGGACACGCCAAGCTCAAACGGCAACAAGGCGTGTCCCTGATCGAGCTCATGATTGCGATGGCGCTCGGCCTCGCTATCGTGGCGGCGGTCGGTTACGTCTATGTTTCAGGCGCTGGTGGCTACAAGGTGCAAGACGCACAATCGCGGCTGCAGGAGTCTGCCCGCTTCGTGATCGATACCGTTTCTCGCGATGTGCGCATGGCCGGTTTTTTCGGCTGCGCGCGATCCGACAATCTTGGCGACAAGGGCTACGTTGAGGTTGTTGCGTCGCAGCCGGTCATGACGCTTGATATCGACTGGTTAAACGGCGGGGCGAATGCGACGAATCTCGACCGTTTCGTGGACACTTCGTACTTTCTTCGCGGCATTTCTGCATCAGCCTCAAATACGCATCCCGCTTTGCCAGCCTATGCGAAGCTTTCGGGATCACTAAAGCCGGGAACTGACGTCTTGATGGTAATTCGGTCAGGTGAAGACCAGCAGAACGTCGTTCAAGATGCGGATCCCACCACCATAGCATTTACTTTACCGCAAAAACTGCCGGGTGTGAGCAACTCGGACAACGTGACGATGGTTATAAGTGACTGTCGAGTTGCAAGAATTTTCAAACCGACTTATCAGACTGTCAGTAATAGTCCCACCGTCAGGCTGAATGTGCAAAACGGGATGAACAAAAACGTTAACGCAACTGGGGCCATTGACGATCTCAATGGTCGATTCGGTTCTGAATCGGTAGTCAGTTTATTCACGCCAAGTATTTTTTATGTAGCGCAACCTACGGTCGCCGGGCGTCAGCCCGAGTTGCGGCGAGCTACCATCGCGCAAAATTCGGCGACGAACTACGGTGGATGGGTTAGCACTGGCGGGGAGGTTGTAGCAACCGGCGTTGAGACATTCCAAACGAGCTATATCGTGACCGCTAATATCGGTACAAGCTCAGCAACGTCGCAGGAGTTGTCGCTTGCGGCTATGGAAGCAGCCCCTACCAACTGGGCCAACGTCACTGCGGTTCGTGTTCAGTTCACCATGGTTGGACAGGAAGGCGGCACCTCAGTTGTGCAGGCCGATGGGAAATTGCGCCAGACATACGATTTCATCGTGGGTGTGCGAGCTCGTCAGTATAAAGGGGTCAGTTAAAAATGTGTAGGCAGAACTCCAAATCGGATCGATGCCCCAATCGGGGCGTAGTGGTTCCCCGTCAAAGCGGGTTCGCGCTTATCGTGGCACTGCTTCTGATGGTCGCACTATCGTTTATTGGGATCAGCGCGCTGCGCAACGTTACTGTGCAAGAGCGCATGGCGGGCAATCAGTATTATCGAACGGTTGCTTTGCACGAGAGCGAAGGAGCGCTCAGATATGCTCGACAGGTTATTCAGTCGACGTGGCAAAGCGATGCTATTCCTGCGCCAAATGCCTCCAGTTCGATTGCGCTTTGGAGCGGCCTCGTCGCACAATCCTCCATTGCTTTTTTCGCTTCTGGAGCCAATTGGTCCGCAGCCACAAATATTGCCAGTCTGTTATCTACTCGCCCGCTCTCTGCTCAGTATGTAGTCGAAACACTCGACAGCAATGCTGCTCCATGTGATGACAAGACAGAATGTAAATCGTACTTTATCCGTTCGTCCACGCGTGTTGTCGATCCTGTAACCAACGCATCTGTGGTCACTCAGGAATGGTCAACGTACCCAAAATGAATCTCTCCAAAATGAACACACGATGCACCCTCCTTGGAGTTGTTGCCAC
>JANXNO010000498.1 GCA_025354075.1 Burkholderiales bacterium
GCGCCGGTGGCCGCATTCCGTTGATCGTGGGCCGTGGACTTACCACCAAAGCGCGCTAAGCGCTGGGCCTGCCGGTCAGCACGCTGTTCCGCCTGCCTGATGTACCGAAAGACACCGGCAAGGGCTACACGCTCGCGCAAAAAATGGTCGGCCGCGCCTGTGGTTTGCCTGAAGGCACTGGCATGCGTCCCGGCACCTATTGCGAACCGAAGATGACCTCGGTCGGCTCACAGGACACGACCGGCCCGATGACGCGCGACGAGCTGAAAGACTTGGCCTGCCTCGGGTTCTCATCGGACCTCGTCATGCAATCGTTCTGCCACACGGCTGCGTATCCAAAGCCTGTCGACGTGAAGATGCATCATGAGCTGCCCGACTTCATGGCGACGCGCGGCGGCATTTCGCTGCGCCCCGGTGATGGCATCATTCACTCGTGGTTGAACCGCATGTTGTTGCCCGATACGGTCGGCACCGGTGGTGACAGTCACACGCGGTTCCCGATTGGCATTTCGTTCCCGGCGGGCTCTGGTCTGGTTGCATTCGCGGCGGCCACGGGCGTGATGCCGCTTGATATGCCCGAGAGCGTTCTAGTGCGGTTCAAAGGCACCATGCAGCCCGGCGTGACGCTGCGTGACCTCGTGCATGCCATTCCGCTGTACGCGATCAAGGCGGGGCATTTGACAGTGGCCAAGCAGGGCAAGATCAACCTCTTCTCGGGCCGCATTCTCGAAATCGAAGGCTTGCCTGACCTGAAAATCGAGCAGGCATTCGAACTCGCTGACGCGTCGGCCGAACGCAGCGCTGCGGGTTGCACCGTCGCGCTGAACAAAGAGCCGGTCATTGAATATCTCAAGAGCAACATCGTGCTGCTCAAAGCGATGATTGCCGATGGTTACGCCGATCCGCGCTCCATTGCACGCCGCATCAAGGCGATGGAAGCCTGGCTTGCTGATCCCAAATTGCTCAAGGGCGACGCTGATGCAGAGTACGCCGCCATCATCGAAATCGATCTCGCGGAAATCACCGAGCCCATCGTGTGCTGCCCTAACGATCCTGATGATGCAAAAACGCTGTCCGACGTGGCGGGTACCAAGATCGATGAAGTCTTCATCGGCTCATGCATGACCAACATCGGCCACTTCCGTGCTGCTGCCAAACTGCTCGAAGGCAAGCGCGACATGCCAGCCAAGTTGTGGATTGCGCCGCCGACCAAAATGGACGCGCATCAGTTGTCAGAGGAAGGCCATTACGGCACCTTCGGCACTGCCGGCGCACGCATGGAAATGCCCGGCTGCTCGCTGTGCATGGGCAATCAGGCACAGGTGAAAGAAGGCGCAACCGTGATGTCCACCTCAACGCGTAACTTCCCGAATCGTCTGGGTAAAAACTCAAACGTGTATCTGGGGAGTGCGGAACTGGCTGCGATCTGTTCCAAACTCGGTCGCATCCCTACCAGAGTGGAATATCTGGCTGACATGGGCGTGCTGACGCTGGCCAGCGCAGGCATTTACAAGTACATGAACTTCGATCAGATGCCTGAGTTCATCGAAAAGGCAGATACCGTTCCAGCGTAACGTTCGGTCGGTAGACGTAAAAACGGCTCCCGAGGGAGCCGTTTTTTATTTCGAGAAGCCAACTGGTTAGTGCGTCACCAGCGACTCGCCACACATGATGCGCGCGCGGCCTTGCGCCTTGGCGAGTAGCAAGCGTCGATCCGCACAGGCCACCAGCGTACGCACATCAATGCCGTCTTCGGGATACACAGCAATACCTGCCGAAAAGGTGAGCCCGCCGAGATAGCTCACATCGGTGTCTACGCTGATTTCACGGAACGCGGCAAGCAGGGATTCGATGCGTTGCTGCGCGGCGGCTGTGCCACAACCCACCAGCGCGAGATAAAACTCTTCGCCACCATAGCGACCCACGATGTCCGAACCGCGCAGGCAATCCCGGGCTAGCGCGCAAAAGTTGATGAGCACGTCGTCGCCAACGGCATGACCATGCTCGTCGTTTACTCTTTTGAAGTGGTCGAGGTCGACCATCACCATCGAAAATGGTGTGGCCGATTGCCGGCTGAGTTGCAGCAAACTCGGCAGCGCTACGTCAAGATAATGGCGGTTAAACACGCCTGTCAAACCATCGTGGCTGACTTGGTCGCGCAGGCGCGTTGCCTCGGACAGCGTGAGATTGACCTGTTCGCGCAGTTGCAAATTAATCGCTTGAAGCTTTCGGCGCTCCATCGATTCGTGGCGCAAGTCTTTGGTGACCTGCTGAATTTCTTCACGTACCTGCATCGAAAATCGGCGCACTCGATTAACCACGGCGAGGCTCTGCTGATATTGACGCGACGACTTGCGTTGCGCAACAAACGCGTCCTCGGGGCGACCTGCACGCGACAGGACGTCGGCCAGTTCGTCGTAAAACTCGGCACGATCATTGAAGCGCAGCGCCGAGACTTCAGGCAGCATCTGATCGACCTTATTGAACGCATCAATGGCGTGATCGAGCCGCTGCTGGCGACTGGCAATGGCGCCGTCTATATAGTGCAACTTGATCAGGTCAAGGCCCGACGAACCGCGCTCAGCCAGCAGCCGCTGCGCACTGGTGAAGTGCTGTTCTGCCTGCACCAGATCGCCTAGCTTCAGACACAACTCGGCCGCGTTGTAATGCACAAAGTGCTGCCCGCCCACCATCGGCGCGTCGTCAGTCAATACCTGGTCCAGCACGGCACGCGCCTCGTCGAACCGTTCCAGACGGCGCAGCGCGACTGCACGGTTGTTACGCAGCACTTTGGTTAGCAACGGGCTGTTTGCACGGAGCGCGACAGTGATCGCCTCTGCGAGCAGAGTGTCGGCTTCCTGTGGGTCTTTCGCCGCCATCAGTGCTACACCCAGCGGCATCGCGGCGGTCGCAAATTCAGGCGATAAATCCAATTGTTCGGCCAGATGTAGCGCGGCATAACCAAAGCGCAGACTCTCTTCGAGGCGCCCCTCATACACGTAACACGTCGAGAGCCCGAAGCACACATAAAAATTGTCAGCGTCGAGGGCGCTCAGGTCAAAGTGACCAATCAGCGCTTCAAACTCCCGCAGGGCGTCAGGCCACTGCCCCATGCGCATGGCAATTGCTGCATTACCCAGGCCGCTAAGGCGCAGGCCACGCGGGTCTTTCACCGCACGAAATATGCTGGCCGCCGCCGCAAAATCCTCCGCGATTTTTTTTGGGTCAGGCGTTTTGCCAATCTGCCGACACTGCGCCAGCGCACGAATCAAATAGGCCCAACCCGAATGCGAATCCGCGTCGCCGGCTGCATCCGCAACAGCAGCAGTGGGGTCATAACCACAACCTGCAAGACAGCCTTGCGCAATAGCGTAGGCCTGGTCAGGATTCGACAGATACAAGCGCCAGGCGGGCTGAATCGACAGCGGCAACGTGCCATCACTGTACGTCAGCAACGCGGCACGTTTTGGGTCTGCACTATCGATAAATAAATCGGTGATCACAGCCGCAAAGCGCCTTTTTCGTTGATGCGCTACGCGCACAAATAAACTTTAACCATGACGCAGGCATAGCAGCGATGGCACGCCTTCAAACGCCATTGCCGCAAAAACAGTGCCTTGCATCCGCTGGCACCCGTCCATTGACGACATACCGTGATTTTCAGAAAAAACTGATGTGTTTCGACGGTGACTCTAGCCCTTCACTCGTCGTGCTCACCCAGCGAAGTGGCGACTTTTTAAGGCTATCAGCTTTTTCCTGAAAATACCATTCAACGTGGGCTTAAACAGCACTTAACTTAATAGTCGACTTTTGTCCTTTTCGGCCACTAAACCCATATTGAATGGTCTTTTCGTCAATAAGTTGCACACATTTTTCGCCGACTGAAATCCACTGACCTATGAGTGCAGCAACCGGGCAATAATGGCAGCTGTCAACATCCGCCTGCATTGCATGACGCCGCCTGTTTCCTGCGAAACCATTGCCACCAACCCGGATTTTCGACCGCTTTCCAGCGTCGCCAATTTGCGCGTTGATCTGCGCTATGCGACCGCTACCAACTTCATGGGGCGTGACATGTACTCGCCGCTGGACTGCGCGTGGGCGCATCGCGATGCAATCGATGGATTGACACGCGCCATCACCTGGCTCGCCCGACAACGGCGTATCGCTCACCTCTGCGTGCTCGATGCGCTACGCCCGCAACGGGTGCAGGAGGCCATGTGGGCGGCGGTGGAGGGCACACCGCAAACGGAATACCTCGCCCCGCCGGAGCGCGGATCGATTCATTCGTTCGGCATGGCCATTGACGCGACGCTGGTGGACGACGACGGCCAGGAATTTGACATGGGCACCTCGTTCGACGACATGACGGAGCTATCGCATCCGGCGCTTGAGGCCGCGTTTCTGAAGGCTGGCGCGCTGGACGCCGAGCATGTGAGCAACCGTCATCTGCTGCGCGAAGCCATGCGTCGCGGTGGCTTTAACGGCATTGGCACCGAGTGGTGGCACTTCGACTGCGGCGACCGGACGCAGGTGCGATCAACCTACGCCCGAATCTTGTAGCCCGGTGCTCCAGCGCTTACTTTTTTAGTAGAGTTTCGGGCGACGACGCCCCCGCCTCGATACCCGTCACCCACGCCATCACCGCATCCACAATGGGTTTGCCTACTACACTTTTTGCGTCATCGTGATTCAGAATCGCGACGACGACGCAGAGTTCACCATTGGCGTCAGGCACATAGCCCGCCACTGAAACCACGTTGCGCAGTCCGCCGGTTTTGATGCGGGCCACGCCAACAGCAGCGCCGCCCGCAAGCCGCTTGCCCATGCCGCCATCAACACCCGCGATAGGCAACGCCGCCAAAAATTCGGGCGCCCAACGGCTTTGTTTCGCAGCCCGCAGCACGCCCGCCAGCGTGATTGGCGTGATGCGCTCGGTGCGCGATAAACCCGAGCCGTTGTCAAGCACCAGGCCCGCATCATCAATCTTCTTTTCTTGCAACCACTGACGCACCATCCGTTCGCCACGAGCGCTGGTGGATTGCCACGCTGCACTACCTGAATCAACCGGCGCTTCACGCTGCGCGCCGAGCGTCAGGTACATCAACCGCGTAATCGGATTATCCGAGCGCTTCAAAATATCGCGGTTGAATTCTGCGAGTGTGCGTGATTGATGTTCGGCCAGCATGCGGGTATCCGCCGCCGCCGTGCCGTCTCTTGCGATGCCCGTCCACGTGCCGCCCAACGCGCTCCATAACGTACGAAACAACCGGTCGGCAAAATCGACGCGATCCAGCACGCTGATCTCGGTGGTCACCGGACAGTTACGCGGAAATTCACCCTGCAAAGTGATGCGAATGTGTCCGTCGTGCGACTTCGTAACGACCGGCAGTTTCCATAAATCTTCCCAATCGGTGCACGCCTTGTCGACAATCTTCATCGCAGAATCAACGGTCACACGATCCAGCGCAGGCGTCACGCCGATGCGCAATCCGGCATCGTCCGACACCATTTCCAGTTGCTGCAAATTGCTGTTGAGCAACAGCGCGTCGGGAATCACGTTGTAGCGAAACTCCGGCGTCTCGTCGAATGGCGGCACGCCGACATCAGGTCGGCCTGGCTGGAAATAACTGCGATCCAGCACAAGGTCCCCCTTGATGACACGCACCCCGCTGAAGCGCACCGTTTGCAACATTGCTTGCAGCGCTCGCCAGTCAAAATCTGGGTCACCCAGGCCGCGTGCCACCACGTCACCGCTCAAAATGTCTCGCTGGACTCCACCCGCACTGCGCAGTTCTGTTGTTCCGCGGTACG
>JANXNO010000532.1 GCA_025354075.1 Burkholderiales bacterium
GAGGCGCAAATCGGCCGCAGCGCCGTCTTCCTTGATCAACAAATCGGCGTTGCTGGTGGCGATTTCTTTCGACGCTTTTTCACGTTCCACCGGGTCGCTGAATTTCACCGCGATGGTGTCGCCTGCTTTGTCGACACCGCCGTACTGAATCTTTTTCTCGCGCATCAATGCGCGAATGTCCGACGCCGAACGATCCGCAGCGCGATCCAGCGCGCCCTTCATGTCGACCTGCATCAAGAAATGAACGCCGCCACGCAAGTCGAGGCCCAGCGCCATCGGTTTGGCGTTGACCTCCTGCATCCAGCGCGGCGTGGTCGACTCGTTGGTCAGTGCGACGATGTAGTTGCCGGTGCCATCGGCGACGCCGTTGTTCAGGTCTTTGATCAGCGCATCTTTAGCGCTGGCCTGTGCGGCCGTGTCGCCATGCGCAAAGCGCACATGCACGCCGTTGGCTGGATCAAGCCCGGAAGTGGTGACGGCGAGGTTCGCGGCCTTGAGCGTCTTTTCAACGCGGTCAAGCAGCGCGGCATCGAGGCGCACCGAGGGCTTGTTGGTGGACACTTGCACCGCTGGAACTTGCGGGAAGACGTTGGGTAGGGTGTAGAACAAGCCGATCACAATCGCAACGATCATGACCAGATATTTCCACAGAGGGTAGCGATTCATAGGGGTATCCTATGCTGAGATTGGACGTAAATTGGGGCGAACGCGTGTTTCCCAACCGTCGGAAAAAGGCACGCTGCCGACACGGCGCGCACCCTGAATTTGCTTAGGGAGGCGCTGAACAAGTGAGCGAGACGGATGCAGTACGAGGCGTGTGGCGCACAGGAACCGGAATGTACGCCCTGGTACATGATGATTCCGAGCACCACACAACGAAGTAATGTCCCGTCGCAGCCACTTGAGCAGTGCTTCCCTAAATTTGTTTTAGCGAGCCCTTGGGCAGCAGCGCCGTCACGGCATTGCGTTGAAACGCGATCTCCGTGCTGCCACCGACCAACAGCGTGATGTAGTTGTCGTCAAGCTTCACCACTTTGCCGACCATACCGCCAGCGGTGACCACTTCGTCGCCCTTTTGCACGGCCTCGATCATCGCCTTTTGTTCCTTGGCGCGCTTTTGTTGCGGACGGATCAACAGGAAATAGAAGACAACAAAAATGCCAACCATCGGCAACAGCGACAGGAATTCATTTCCTCCGGCACCACCACCAAAAAGGGACTGCGCGTGAGCGGTACTGATCATGGAGAAACCCTCGTCAAATCAAAAAGTTAACCCTTGATTGTAGCGGTGTGAATCAGTTGCGTTAGGAACGGGCATGATGAGCAACTTCGCCCTGAACACCCTGTTTCATTGAGCTTGAGAGCAGATTGCGATAGTTATCGACTTATGGCCAATTTACCGGCTATGCCCAATTGGTCTGGGGCTTCGCCATAAAAGCTGTATTTGTTGTCATTCCCGCCTTCGCGGGAACGACATATCAGTGCGCTGGAACCGACAGTCGCACCAACTGATGCACGTCCGCCGCCGCGCTTAAGCCCAATGCCGCCGCGATCAACGGAGCCAGTGCCGCCTGCCCCAGCACCGGCGCTGCCAGCGACGAAAACTTGCGCTCCAGATCTGCATCGGTCAAGGGACGTTGCAGCGAGCCAATCGCGTGCTCGACGTGAACCTCTTTGCGCATGCCGTCCTTCATGATCGCCACCGCGCGCACCTCCGCCTCGTCAATCGTCGGATCAACGGTGGCGACGACTTTGCGGCGAATATTCACCACCGCGTCGCTGGTCACCAGCGCGTCATCAAATTCACCCTCGCCTGCCTGCCCGAACAACAAGCCCGCCGCGCAGCCGTGGTAGACGCTGAACTTGGCTTCCAGCCCGTCCTTTGGCTCTTTCTTGCCGGTCAGTTCCAGCACCAGCGAATGCACAGCGATTTCGATGCGCTCGACGTCATCTGCCTTCACGCCGCTTTTGGCAAACTCGGCACGCAGTTGTGCGCAGGCATCAATCGCCGGATGAATCACGATGCCGCAGGCAAACGGTTTGTACGTATTGAACGAAATCTCGAAACGCGAGCCGAGCTCATCGGTGATCTCGTTCCAGTCGCACTTGGTCGACGCCACCTGCATAAAGCCGCGCGGCGCTTCGAGCGCTCGTTTGCTCGCCGTAAAGCCCTCTCGCGCGAGCAACGCCGCGAACAGGCCCGAGCGGGCCGCAGCGCCGGGGTGGAACGGTTTGGTCATCGTGCCAAACTGCTCACGCAGGCCCACCGGTGTGGACGCTGCGATGCCCAGCGCCATTTGTGTTTGATCCGCATTCAAGCCCATCAAGCGCGAGCAGGCCGCCGCCGCGCCGAGCATGCCAGTCGAGCCTGTGATGTGCCAGCCGCGATCATAGTGATCGGGGTACATCGCATTGCCGACACGGCAGGCCACATCTATGCCGAGCACCAGCGAATCGATCACGGCGCGACCACTGGCACCCGTCACTTCGGCCAACGCGAGTAAGGCGGACGCCACCGGCCCGGCCGGATGAATGATGGTTTTGAGATGCGTGTCGTCGAAGTCGAACGTGTGCGAGGTGATGCCATTGACCAGCGCCGCGCCCGAGATGTCGATGCGTTCCTTGCGGCCCAGCACGGTGGCTTGCGGCGCGGGTTGCATCACAGCCAGCGCGCGTAACGCGGCGTCCGCCGCCTCATGATGCGCGGCACCAATGCCGCAGCCTAGCCAGTTGAAGAACGTGCGATGTGCTTCGTGATCGACGGCGTCGCTCCATCCACGCGACGGATGATTGGCGACAAACTCGGCGAGCGTGCGGGTGACAGGAGGCGGATTATGGTCGGCGGGGACTTGAGTATTGCGTGCCATGAGGATTAGGTGTTCATTTCAATATTGCGTTCACGAACCAGTTTCGTCCAGCGATCCACTTCTGCTGCGATAAAGGCGGCGAACTCGCTGCTGGTCATGGCCATCGGCTCCAGCGCTTCTGCCGACAATCGCTCGCGCAACTCCGGTGTGGCAATGGCCTTGTTGATTTCTTCGTTGAGTCGGGCGACGATAGCGGGCGGCATTTTGGCCGGGCCGACGATGCCGTACCACTGCACGGCGGTGAAGCCTTTGTAGCCCAGCTCTTCAAACGTGGGGACGTCTGGCAAGGTCGGATGGCGCTTGCTGCCTGTAACGGCCAGCGGACGCAGCTTGCCACCCTTGATGTGTTGCAACGCCGCTGCAAGACCGGGCATCATGAACTGCGTCTGACCACCGAGCACATCGGTGATGGCGGGAGCGATACCGCGATACGGTGCGTGCGTGGCCTGAAAATCGGCTGCCAGCTTGAACTGCTCAACGAGCAGGTGGGTGAGCGAGCCCTGACCCGAGGTACCGAAACTCAGTGACGATTTCTTCGCGAGCGCGACAAAATCTTTGACGTTGTTCGCGGCCACGCCTGAGCCCACAACAAGCACATTCGGTGTACCCGCGACCATCGCAATCGCGGTGAAATCCTTCACAGCGTTGTACGGAATATTGCGCATCGCGGGGTTGGTGCCGTGCGTGGCCACATACCCCAGCATCAGCGTGTAGCCATCGGGCGCGGCGCGCATGGTCGCCGTTGATGCGATCACGCCACCGCCGCCGCTCATGTTTTCTACGATGAAGGTTTGCCCGAGCGCGCGTTGCAAGCGCTCGGCCACTGTGCGAGCCGTCATGTCAACGCCGCCGCCCGGCGCGACAGGAGCGATGATTTTTACGGTGTGATTGGGATAGGGTGCGGCTTGCGCATTGACTCGCTGCGCCATCGCAACGGCAAGAGTCGCGAGCGCGCCCTGCGAAAACTCTCGGCGATTCATGGTGGCCTCCTTACTACTTTTTTACTGCGTTACTGCGGGCTGGATTGTGCCGTGTTGTGCGCTCGATTTGCGTGCCGAGTATCGAAATCGTCGCTTAATGTGGGAGCGGTGCCACCGCGAATGCTGACAGTGAAGGGGAGGCCGTCGCGGTGTTACCGCTCCCACAAAAAATGCTAGTCCGTGCCACGCGCCCGATCCCGATGAAATTGCTCGCGCCATGCAACAAACCGCTGTTGTTCAATCGCTTCACGCATCTCTCTGGCAAGCTCAAGGTAGTAATGCAGATTGTGAATCGTGTTCAACATCGCGCCGAGAATTTCGCCGGTTTTGTTGAGGTGATGCAGGTAAGCGCGGCTGAAATTGCGGCAGGTGTAGCAACCGCATGATTCATCAAGCGGACGATGATCGTCGCGATACTTTGCGTTCTTGAGCTTGATATCTCCAAAGCGCGTGAACAGCCAGCCGTTACGAGCGTTGCGCGTTGGCATCACGCAGTCGAACATGTCGATACCGCGCTCAACGGCGTAGACGAGGTCTTCCGGTGTACCCACGCCCATCAAATAGTGCGGCTTGTCCGCAGGCAATCGCGGCCTGATGAAATCGAGGATGCGATGCATGTCCTCCTTCGATTCACCGACCGAGAGACCGCCGACCGCGATGCCGTCAAAGCCGATGTCGTTCAGTCCCGCCAGCGATTCGGCGCGTAACGATTCGAACAACGTGCCCTGAACGATGCCAAACAGCGCGTTCGAATTTTCAAGCCGCGCATGCTCATCCTTCGAGCGCTGTGCCCAGCGCAAACTCATCTGCAACGAGGCCTGCGCGTGCTCCAGCGTCGCATCGGCGGGCGTGCATTCGTCGAGCTGCATCACGATGTCGGAGTTCAGCGTGCGCTGAATCTGCATCGACACTTCGGGCGACAGAAACAGTTTGTCGCCGTTGATGGGGGACGAGAAATGCACACCCTCTTCGGCGATCTTCCGCAACTGGCCCAACGACCACACTTGGAAGCCGCCGGAGTCGGTCAGGATTGGGCCGTTCCAGCCCATGAAATCGTGCAGGCCTTTGAACTGCTCGATGACGGTTGTGCCTGGTCGCAGCCACAGATGAAACGTGTTACCAAGAATGATCTGCGAGCCGATGTCGATCAGGTGTTGTGGCGTCATTGCCTTCACCGTGCCATAAGTGCCGACAGGCATAAAGATGGGCGTTTCAACGACGCCGTGATTCAGATGCACGCGACCTCGACGGGCGTTGCCGTCGGTGCTGAGGAGTTCAAATTTCATGGCGTGAATTTCTGTAACAGCATGGCGTCGCCATAGCTAAAAAATCGGTAGCGCTGCGCTATCGCATGAGCGTAGATCGCGCGCATAGGTTCGTAGCCTGAAAACGCCGACACCAACATCAGCAGCGTCGATTTCGGCAGATGGAAGTTGGTGAGCATCATGTCGACCACTTTGAATTCGTAGCCGGGCGTGATGAAAATATCGGTCTCGCTCTCATGCGCACGCAGCTCGCCACATTCGCGCACGCAGCCTTCGAGCGTACGCACGCTGGTAGTGCCCACCGCCACCACGCGGCCACCACGCGCTTTGCAGGCGTTAATCGCATCAACCGTTACCTGCGCCAACACATAGCGCTCGCGATGCATTTTGTGTTGTGCAATAGTTTCAGTTTTGACGGGAAGAAATGTACCTGCGCCGACGTGCAGCGTGACATGCGCCATATCGATGCCGCGCTCGCGACAGGCGGCCAACGTTGCTTCATCAAAATGCAATCCCGCCGTGGGTGCTGCGACTGCGCCCTCGTGTTGCGCGTAGATGGTCTGATAGCGCGTTGTATCGCCCTCACCTGCCGCGCGTTGCATGTACGGCGGCAGCGGCAGCTCGCCGTCTTCTCGCATCAGCGATTCGAAATCGCCCGATGCTGCCTCTAGCAACTGCACTTGAAAAAATCGTTCGTCGCGACCGACAATTTCAGCATGGTGCTTGCCTGCGATAACAAGGCGCGTTCCCGGTTTCGGCGCGTGACTCGAGCGCAGTTGCGTGAGCGCCAGCGTGGGTGAGAGCAAACGTTCGACCAGCACCTCAACCACGCCGCCAGTCGATTTGACGGCGCGCAGTCGCGCGTTGAGCACCTTGGTGTTGTTGAAGACCAGCAGATCGCCGGGTTGCAACAGCGCTGGCAAGTCAGTGAATTTACGATCCACCGCAGCACCAGTACGGCCATCGAGCAAGCGGCTTGCAGACCGTTCAGGCAGCGGGTATTGCGCGATCAACTCAGGCGGTAGCGCGTAGTCAAAATCAGACAGGGAATATGCGGGCATGTGGGGCACTTTACTGGCGCTCCAGAGTGAAAATTTGATCGGAACGGTGCGCATCTACCGACGGCGATACGCAACCAGCTCCGAATTTTAAGTCACGATGCGCGAACGCCTATTTCTGCACAGGCGCAGGCATCTTTTTGACCGGGCCGATGTCAACTGAGCCTTCCTTGTCAACGACTAAACGCCGTGCCGCGCTCTCGACAAATTTCTCAATCTCGATGCTCAGGCGCTCTGGCGTGATGGATTTCGCCACGTCGAGCGCCGTAGAGTCACTGTTGATCAGTTTGCGAAAATCGTAGCGCGCTTCTGTGCGAAGAACCTCCAGCGTTTTGGCGTCGAGCACTGTCATCTGAATGTAGAAAAACGGCGCGACGTAGGTATTGGAGCGATCGCGCTTGTTTTGCCCGATGTCGCGAATTTCGTCGTCCATCACGCCGTCGGCCCCGACCACGACCTCCCGGTTGGCACCGAGCGGTTGCACATACAAGCCAATACCGGAGAGCTTTGTACCCATGCCTTCGCGATCCGTTCGCAGCCACTTCGGCGTCACCACCATCACCTCGTCCCAGCGTTCGCGTCCGGGATAGGTTTGCAGCAGCGCCTTCACCCGGCTCATAGTGTGCGTCTCGCGCTCGTGCGGCAAAATTTCTGTCATCGGCGAATCGGGCGCAAGCGTCATCATCACGATTTCGGCGTCGGGATACTGTGCAGCAACGGCGCGGTCAAGGCCGCGCAGCACCATCTTGTTGAGCCCCTGATCGGGTACCGAGATCGTGCTGCGCGTGTACGGATCCAGATTGGAGCCTACCGATTGTTTAAGCCGCACATATTGAAATTCGTCACCCACGGCAGCAAGCAAGCCGATGGTGCGCGATTTGGTAGTGGTCAACTGCCCACTGGCGCTAGCTGCGACCGGTTGAGCGACCGACTGTGCAGCCATTAGCGTCGGCAACATGAGCGCGGCGAGCAGAGTCCGGGCTGTCCAGCGGGAAACGAGAGTAGAAGAGCGTCGCATGTTGGGGTTCTCATCGCTGATTGCAAAGTCAATGATGAGTGTCGCTGACCAACGTTGCAAACTCACGTCTGTTGCGACGAGCCGCGCGTTTTACGGGGCGAGTCACGGAAACGTGATCTTCACCCGCCAGACGCATCAGCCTTTTCGGTCAATGGTCTGTTCTACGAGGGTTACACACTCATACAGCGATGAGTCGACTATTTCGCTTTTCCCACGTTTGCCCACATTTACCGGGCATTCACAAGGAAAGCTGTTACCCCCCGCCCCACATTTCGTTCGCCGTCTCAATCACCAGCCGCAGCTTGGCGCGTTGTGCTTCCACCGCAATGTCGTTGCCATGCACGGTGCTTGAAAATCCACATTGCGGCGACAGTGCCAGTTGTTCCATCGGCGCGTACTGTGCAGCCTCTTCGATGCGCCGCTTGAGGTCATCCTTGCCCTCCAGTGCGCCGAGCTTGGTGGTGACAAGCCCAAGCACCACGGTCTTGCCTTTCGGTAAAAACCGCAACGGTTTGAAGTCTCCGGATCGCGCGTCGTCGTACTCCAGAAAATACGCGTCGACATTCATTTCGGCGAGTAGCGCCTCGGCCACCGGCTCGTAGCTGCCGGACGCCGCAAACGTGCTCTTAAAGTTGCCACGACACAAATGCACTGCGATCGTCATGCCCGCAGGCTTTTGCGCGACGACACGATTGATGAAGCTGGCGTAGCGATGCGGCAACTCGTTCGGGTCATCGCCGCGCGCCCGCGCCGCTTCGCGCATCTTGTCGTCGCACAGATACGCCAGATTGGTGTCGTCCATCTGCACGTAGGTGCAGCCTGCCGCCGCCAG
>JANXNO010000533.1 GCA_025354075.1 Burkholderiales bacterium
GGGGATAAAGGCTCAAAACGCTGTTTTTCGACTATCGTAATTTATTTGTTCTAACCCCAATGCGACGGCGCTTTCAGCACAAAGCTGATACTGCACTTTCCTCTCCACCTGCTCGTCGTCATTCTCGCGAAGGCGGGAATCCAGCGTGTAGTCCACGCGGAGCGCAAATCAGACATCTCCGTTTGCCACGATCCCGCTCATGCCGCGGGGCAGTCACTTTCTTTTGCTTCACCATAAGCAAGTAACCAAAGAAAAGGCGACCCCGACGATTGTCCCGATCCTGCGATGCTCAGAAAAAAGCGGAACGAAAAAAACTCGCTGCGCTTAACAACGGGCCGTTCTGATCGCTTTTTTCTTCCGCTTCTCGGGGCCAATTAACGGGGACCCGTCGAACCGATATTTGATCGCTTCGCTTGCGTAAAGGGCTTAAGCGCGACTCTCCACCCTGTTATTGGGAACCTGAATTTCATCCAGTCTTTTGATCTCGCGTTCCTGTCCTTTTACCAATACAGTGGCCCGACGTTGCTGTGGAGTGCAGGTCAATACTTGTCCTGAACCTTCCGCGACTACGCAATCATCACCTTGGACGACTTGGTGCCAATACCGAGGAGTCCAAAAGGGAGGAATTCGACGAATGTGCTGAGGCGTGTCCCAGAAGTCTTCCGTGCGTGAACCAAGTATGCCGCTGGGAAGAACAACCCTCGAGGTTAGGATGCAAAACGGGCCAGTATTAGTCCCGTAGACCGCTTTGAGCGACACGACAGACCAGACACCTCCTGGGTACTGCAGCGGTTGAAATCTGTCGCGCTCTCGCCACTGCGAGTGAGCCGCAACTTGATTGCTCAAATAGTTTTCGACGGAGGCGGCAGCGGCTGCCTCTGCCTTTTGGTGTTCTGATTGTTCTAAGAGCAGGGCGTAAAGGCGTGAATGAACAACTTCGCGGCCTTTGCGTGCCCACTCGCGGCAGGCCCAAACATTCCATTGAGCGAAGACCCATCTGTCTTCTTTCTCTGAGCGCCAAATGTCGCACGCGCTACATCCAACTTCCGTTCGCTCGTGTACTTCACGATTAATCTCTGGAATCCAGCGAATTAATAAACCATTGCGGCTTTCGCAAATCGGGCAAGCAACTAGATCGTCACGGACAGCAGATCTCTCCATCTGACGTCTAGATTGTTTTATGCATCTCGCGCCAACATAACTGTTTAGCGCCACAATTTGTCATCATCATGTTTGCTCAGCAATTCACCAATGTACCGACGGTACTTGTTTATACCGCGTTCGAGCCGATGTAACAACGCCTATTGCGCAGCCAAAATACATATCGCTAGTCCTCGTAGTCTTCATCGCGAAGCGATCAAAGATCAGTTCGAACGCCCCTTCAGCCCGCGCCGAGGAGCGGAGGAACGGGCGGTCGTAGATGCGGCCTCTAGCGCACACTCTGCATAGCGTCAGCGAAGCTTTCGTGTGCCGT
>JANXNO010000534.1 GCA_025354075.1 Burkholderiales bacterium
ACCACGATGGCGTCATCCACCACCAGGCCCACCGCAAGCACCATCGCCAGCAGCGTCAACGTATTGATGGTGAATCCAAACATGTACATCACAAAAAACGCGCCAGTGAGCGACACCGGAATCGTGATCAACGGAATGATGGTGGCGCGGAAACTGCGCAGGAAAAAGAAGATCACCAGCGCGACCAAAACCACGGCCTCGAAGATGGTGGAGAACACCGCCTTGATCGACTCGGCGATGAACACCGAGCTGTCGTAATTCAGTTCGATCTTCATGCCCTTCGGCAGTGATTCCTGAATGCGCGGAATCTCGGCAATCGCCGCTTTTGACAACTCGAGCGGGTTGCCGGTGGACTGACGAATGATGCCGAAACCGACCGCCGTCTTGCCCATGAAGCGCTGAAATCCGCGCTCCTCCGCCGCGGCCACTTCAACCTTCGCGACGTCGCGGATGCGAATCGGATAACCGCCCGATTGCGCAATGGTGATCGCACCAAACTCATCCGGCGTTTGCAAATCGGTTTGCGCCAGCACGTTGAATTCACGCAGCCGACTCTCGATGCGGCCCGCCGGAATTTCGACGTTTTGCGCACGCAACGCGTTCTCAACATCGGCTACAGTCAGGCGATACGCTGCCAGTTTGGCCGGTTCGACAAAAATGCGCATCGACGTCTTACGTTCGCCGAAGATACGCAGGTCAGCCGCCCCCGGCAGCACCAGCAAACGCGGCTTGATCAACCGGTTCACGGCGTCCGAGAGCTGCAACTGATTGTGCGTGTCCGAGGTCAGTGCGAACCACATCACTGGAGATGCGTCGGCGTCCACTTTGGCAATGACTGGCTCGTCGGCGGCGTCGGGCAAACGCGCGCGAACGCGGGCTACTTTGTCGCGTACTTCAGCCGCGCCGACGTCCGGATCTTTGGTAATTTTGAAGGTAACGGTGATGTCGCTGCGCTCGGAGCGCGAGTTCGACGTGATGAGACTCACGCCCTCAATGCCGGACAACGAATCTTCCAGTGTCTTGGTGATTTGCGACTCGATTACCTCAGGCGACGCGCCTTTGTAATTGGTGCTGACACTGACAATTGGCTCGTCGATTTTTGGATATTCGCGCACCGACAGACGCTGGTAGCCGATGAGGCCGAGCAACACCACCACCAGCGAGAGCACGGTGGCAAGCACCGGGCGTTTGATGCAGAGATCGAAGAAATTCATGGGTTCGTCTCCAGAGTCTTAAATGGGCTGAAGGCGAAATTCGCAACCATCAGCTTTTTAGTAAAACGCCCGTTAAACAGGGGCTCAGTTCGCTAAAACACCGATTATCGACTTTGCTCGTATTCGGCGTAAATGCCCATGCATAACGGGTCTTTCAGAAAAAAGTCGTTAGCTCTTTTTATCCATGACGGGGGGCGCTGCTTTTCCGTCTGCCGCCGTCGCCTTACCAGCGCCTGATGCGCCACCAGCAGCGGCTGAACGAACTGCCGCGCCGTCGCGCAGACGCTGCCATCCGGCCACCACGACGGTGTCGCCGCCACCGATGCCGTCGAGAATTTCAACCTTGCCGTCGCGTCGCTGGCCGACCTCTACTTTGGTGCGCATAGCGCGACCGTCGATTACTTTGAACATGATCTGATCTTCGCCCTGCATGGCGACCGCCTGCTCGGGCACCACCACCGTCTCGCCCGTGTCCGACAGGGTCAAGCGAACGCGGGCGAACATGCCCGGCTTCAGCACGCCGGTGCGATTGTCCATCTGCGCCCGCAACACCACCGCACGACCGGCAGTATCCAACTGCGGATTGACGGCGTAGACCTTGCCCGTGAATGGCTGCCCGGGCAGCGCGTCAAGCGCGACGGACAAGGCTTGTCCGACCGAAATTTTCGACTGAAACAGCTCCGGCACCTTGAAGTCCACTTTGATCGGATCGGTCTTCTCAAGGTTGACGATGTCTTGACCGTCTTTCACATAATCGCCGGTGCTCGCCGTGCGCAAACCGGCGGTTCCTGAGAACGGCGCCTTGATCGTGTACTTGGTCAGTTTTGCCTGAGCCAGCGACACTGTGGCATCCGCGACACGCATCACGTTTTCAGCTTCATCTTTAGCTTGTCCCGAGATGAAGTTACGCTCCTTCAATTCCGCCGCGCGGTCAAACTTGGCCTTGCCGAGTTTCTGATTGGCCCGCGCCTGCTCAAGCTCCGCGCGAGCGACGGAATCGTCCAGCTGCACTAGCACCTGGCCTGAGCGCACGGGTTGGCCTTCCTTGAAATTGAGCGCAGTGATGCGGCCCGACTGCTCCGCACGCACGATCACCGACTCATCGGATCGAAGGCTGCCGATGGCCGTCACGCTCTTCGGCCAGACCAGCTTTTCCGGCTTGCCGAGTTCGACCGGTGTGCCAGCACCCGCACTGCCACCCGGGCCTGCGCCCTTGCCCGGCGCTGCAGCGCTACCACTGCCTCCGCCCGGAGCGGGCGCTGCTGCGACACCCGACTTGGCTGCGGCCACGGCGTTGACACCGACAGGTGCTGCGGCACCTCCGCCGGCCGGTGCCACGACCACAGCGGGTGAGGACCCTTTGCCGATGCCAAATAAAAACATCGCGCCCGCGCCGAGCACAGCGCCAAGCACGGCAACAACTACGCCGTAAATCGTTTTTTTCATGACACCCAATACTCGAACTGCATCCCGGAATGGCAACAATTATGCGCTGCCAGGGCGGCTTGCAGTGCCGCGCGTTCCGTATCATGCGAGCTTCAATGACAGCAGCCAGCGAACCATGAAATTTTTATACAACCGTTCTGTGAGCCGTCGGACAGCGGTGCTTGCGGCGCTGCTGGTTTTTGCGGCCTCAGCCTGCGCGCAATCGGGTTATCCCAACAAACCGATCCGCCTGATTGTGCCGTTTCCGGCGGGCGGATCGGTGGACGTCACATCACGTGCACTGGCGCAAAAGCTGTCGGAGCAACTGGGCCAGCAGGTCATCGTCGACAACCGCCCCGGCGCAGGCGGCAACATTGGCATGGATGCCGTCGCAAAATCCGCCGCCGACGGTTATACGCTGGGCATGGGCGCGCTTTCAACGCACGCGGTCAACCCCGCGCTATTCGCCAAAATGCCCTATGACGCGGTTAAGGATTTTGCACCGGTATCGCTGGTCGTGGTGACGCCGAACGTGCTCGTGACTAACCCCGTTGCACTGCCCGCGACTGATGTGGCGGGCATCGTTGCCGCCGCAAAATCCAGCGGCAAAGTCAACTGCGCCAGCGGCAGCAATGGCAGCGCCGGGCACCTTGCCTGCGAGTTGTTCAAGCTGCAAACCGGCGCGCCAATCACCCATGTACCGTACAAAGGCGGCGGCCCTGCGGTGACCGATTTGCTTGGCGGCCAGGTGCAAATGATGTTCGACAACATGGCCTCCAGCTTGCCGCAGATCAAAGCGGGCAAGCTCAAAGCGTTCGCCGTCACCACGCCCAAACGCAGCGCCCTGGCACCGGATTTACCGACGATGGCTGAGGCCGGTATCAAGGATTTCGACGTATTCACCTGGTGGGGTCTGTTTGCACCCGCTGGCACACCGCCGGAATTGGTCAAGCGTTTGTCTATCGAGGTTGGCAAAGCGCTTGCAGCCGCCGACCTGCGCGAAAAATGGCTGGCGTCCGGTGCCGAACCCGCCGCCGACTCGCCCGATGAATTCAGGGCATTTATCGGCAAGGAACTGACCAAATACGCGCGTATTGTCAAAGAGAGCGGTGCCAGGGTCGATTGAGGCGCACCAGCGTAGAGCGCGCATTTTCGGGACTTCGCACCCGTTTTGGCGCGCGTTCCGCAGGCCTGGGGTGCGCGGGGCCTATTTTTTGCCTCTTAGGACTTTAATTGCGGCGCTGACGCGCCATTCAGCATAGAATTCAAGTGCTCTATGAAGAACCTGACCGGAAGCATTGTTTTTATTCGCCTTTTCTTGACGAGCGTTCTGGCGCTCGGGTCGTGGCACGCGCATGCGCAAGGCCCCAATCTTTTGTCGCAGGCTGCCCTGATTCTCGACGCAAAGTCTGGCGAACCGATATTTGCAAAAAATGCCAATACCGTTACCCCAATTGCGAGCATCACCAAGCTGATGACCGCAGTAGTGGTGCTCGACGCGCAGCAAAATCTCGATCAACTGTTGACTGTTGAGGTCGGTGATCTGGATTTTTTGAAGGCTAGCCGTTCGCGTCTTTCCATCGGCAGCGAGTTATCCCGTCGTGAAATGTTGCAACTGGCATTGATGTCGTCGGAAAATCGTGCCGCCAGCGCCCTCGGTCGTTTCTATCCCGGTGGACTGCAAGCGGCGGTTGCAGCCATGAACGCCAAAGCGAAATCACTGGGCATGGTCAACACCCACTACGTTGATACCAGCGGTTTGTCACCTGAAAACGTGTCCACGGCGCGCGACCTAGCGGTGCTCGTGCAGGCGGCGCAGCGCTATTCGTTGATCCGCGAATACAGCACCCAACCTGACCAGTATGTGCAGATTCCCGCGACCGGGCAAACGCTGCACTACAACAACTCTAACGCATTGGTGAAGTCCGACGGCTGGAACATCAGTCTGCAAAAAACCGGCTTCATTCGTGAAGCGGGCCGGTGCGTGGTAATGCTCGCGCATATTGCGCAGCGCCCGGTGGTACTGGTGCTGCTCGATTCTGTCGGCAAATTTTCCAGGCTGGGCGATGCACAGCGCGTCAAAACCTGGATGGAAACCGGCGAGGTTCTCGCCCTGCCGAGGCCCGTCGCCGCGACCAAAAAAGGTGCCCGCTCTGGCAAAGCCAAGCGCGGCAAGGTCGTTGTGGCCAAACAACGGCGCCGCTAATACGGCGAGCCGACTTGTCGCCTAGCGCCGCGAAGTCTCCAACAATTCCTTCGCCAACTTCTCGGTCGCTGCGCCGACCTCATGCCCGCCCAGCATGCGCGCAATTTCCGATAGCCGCCCCTTTTTGTTGAGCGCATTGATATTTGTTGTCGGCGAGACAGCGTTGTCGCGCGACACCGTAAAGTGATGATCGGCATGGGCGGCCACCTGCGGCATGTGCGTAACGCACAACACCTGACGATTGCCCGCCAGCGTTTGTAACTTGCGTCCGACCTGCGCTGCAACGCGCCCGCCGACACCCACATCCACCTCGTCAAACACCAGCGTTGGCACAGCGGCCGCATCGCCGCACACCACCAGAATCGCGAGCGACAAGCGCGCTAACTCGCCGCCAGAAGCGACCTTTGCAATCGGCGCGAACGGCAAACTCGAATGCGACCTGAAAGCAAACTCAATGCTCTCCGCGCCGCTGGTTTCGATTTCGGCGTTCGGCATCAAGACGACATTAAACGACGCGTTCGGCAGCGCCAGATCAGGCAATTCAGCCGTGGCTGCCGTTGAGAGCATTTTGGCGGCGGTCGCGCGTTTTGCGGACAATTTTGATGCTGCCTCTAACAAAACGGCTTGAGCCGCAGCAACATCGCGCTCCAGCGCTGCGATATCCTGCGCCGCCGTCAATTGCGCGAGCTTGTCTTCGGTCATTTGCCAGTGTGCCTGCAATTCCTCTGGCCGCACGCGCAGTTTGCGTGCAAGAGAGAATAGCGACGACAAGCGCGCTTCGGTCTGCTGCAAACGATCGGGATCGAGATTCAACTTACCCGCATAGTGACGCAACCACTGCGCCGCTTCGTCCAGTTGCACGCCGGCTGATTCGATCAGTTGCCGCGCTTCGCTCAACGCTGGATCCATGCGCTCTGCCGTGGCCAGGTTGCTGGCCAGTTGCGCGACGGACTCGCTGACGCCATCGTCGCTGGCAATCGTCACCCGCGTCGTCTCGACCGCTTCCAGCAGCTCGTTACTGTGACTGAGACGCGACTGCTCGTGTGACAAGGCGTCCCACTCGACAGCGTTCGGTTTGGCCGCGCGTAGCTCCACCAAATCGGTCTCAAGCGCGACGCGTTCGCGGGCAATCGCGGCGGCGGCCGTGCGCGCATGCGTAAGCGTGTCGCGGGCCTGCATTGCGCCTCGAAATGCGGATTGCACGGCCCGCGCGTCGTCTTCTGCGCCAGCGAAGCGATCCAGCAGCTCGCGCTGTGTTGTGCCTCGCAACAGGGCCTGATGCTCATGTTGCGCGTGCAACTCAAGCAACGTTGTACCCAACTCGCGCATTTCGGAAACCGACGCAGGACGCCCGTTGATCTGCGCGCGACTTTTCCCTGCGGCATCAATCACGCGCCGCAACACCACGTTGTCGGCGTCAGGCTCTGCCTGCGCTGCAAGCCAGGCGCGGGCGGCAGCGTTGCCCGCCACCTCAAATTCAGCCGTGATGTCAGCCTGCTTTTCACCCACACGCACCGCCGCGCTATCGGCCCGCGCACCCAGCGCCAGGCCGAGCGCATCAAGCACAATCGATTTGCCGGCGCCGGTCTCACCTGTTAGCGCGATCATGCCGGGTTCGAACTCGATATCGAGACGGTCAATGAGTACAAAATTACGGATGGAAAGCTGCTTGAGCATCGTGCGACAACTTACCGATGACTGACAGGATTGCGCGGCGCAAGACCTTCTGGCGTCTCGGTCCAGCCCAGTTTTTCACGCAGCGTGTGGTAGTAGTCATAGTCCAGCGGATGCCACAAACACACCGTGTCTGCAGCCCGTTTGATCTCAACGGAATCCCCCTCGGTCAGCGCAATCACATGATGTCCGTCAATGCTCGCCAGCGCCTCACGTGCTCGGGCTACCGTAATGCGAATCACCGAGTCGTCCGCCACCACAATGGGTCGATTGGTCAACGCATGGGGCGCAATGGGCACGATGGTGAAGGCGTTGACAAACGGTGCCATGATCGGGCCGCCCGCAGACAAGGCGTAGGCCGTAGAGCCTGTGGGCGTGGCAACAATCACCCCGTCTGCCCGAAAGCCGTAAGCAAAACGATCATTGAGTGAAATTTCAAGATCAACCAGCGATGTCGCACCACCACGATTGACCACCACGTCGTTGACTGCGAGGTGCTGTTCGGCGTTGGCCAGCGAGCGGACAACACTCAACAAAACGCGACGCTCTTCGCGATACTCGCCTGCCAACAACCGCGGCAAAGACTCGGTCAGGTTCGAGAGCGTCAAATCGGTCAAAAAGCCCAGCCGCCCCAGATTGACTCCGATAATGGGCACGTTGTACGGAGCCAACTGCCGCGCAACCGAAATGAAGGTGCCATCGCCTCCGAGCACGATAGCCAGCCCGCTAACCTGACCGATGTCTGCCATGGTCGAGATCTGCAGGCCGGCCACGATCTCGGCATCGAGTTCCAACGCACTGTTTTCTTCCAGTACGGGTGTGTAGCCCAAGCTCCGCAAAAGTGCGGCGACCGCCAGCACGGTCTCGGTCAAATCGCGCAGCACATCACGCCTGGCGTCACGATTTCCATCGCGTTGCGACGGACGAACAGCGATGGCGATCTGGCAAGGGGCGAGCGGTTGCGGCATGCACCGATTTAATCACAGAGAATTTGTGCAGGCAGCAGCGCCCACGTCTTTACAATCAAGCGATGCTCGATTCCCGTTCCCGAATTTTGCTGAAAGCGCTGGTTGAGCGCTATATCGCTGATGGCGAGCCGGTAGGATCTCGCACGCTGTCAAAGCAAAGCGGGCTGGAGCTGTCCCCCGCGACCATTCGCAACGTGATGGCCGATCTGGAAGAGCTGGGTTTCATCACCAGCCCACACACCTCTGCCGGGCGCATTCCCACACCGCGCGGCTATCGCTTTTTTGTTGACACCCTGTTGATCACCAAGCCGTTGCAGCAGCTCGAAATGAAAGATATCGAGGCGCAGATTCAGGGGCAGCAGCCGCAGGAGCTAGTAAGTGCGGCGGCGCGCATGTTGTCCGAGTTGTCATCGTTCGCGGGCGTCGTTGCTGCACCTCACAAGACCGCAGCGTTTCGCCACGTCGAATTTGTGCGTCTTAACGAAAGGCGGGTGCTGATGGTGCTGGTTGCGCCGGATGGCGACGTACAAAATCGTATCCTCAACGCGGATCGCAATTTCACGCCCTCTCAACTGGTCGAAGCAGCCAATTTTTTTAATGAACACTTCGCAGGCTTGCCGCTGGATCAAGTGCGCGCGCGGCTCACCGACGAATTGAAACGGCTGCGCGAAGACATGGTGGGGCTGATGACCATCGCGGTCGACACGGGCGCTGCGGTTGCACAATCGGGCGATGAACTCGTCGTGTCAGGCGAGCGGCGGTTGCTGCATTCACACGATCTCTCGGGCAGCATGGACGGCTTGCGCCGACTGTTTGACATGTTTGAGCAGCGCACCCAGTTGCTGCACCTGTTTGACCTGTCGAACAAAGCCGACGGCGTTCAGATTTTCATTGGCGGCGAGTCACAGATTGTGCCGCTGGATGAATTTTCCCTGGTCACAGCGCCCTATCAAGTCAATGGTCAAGTCATCGGCACGCTCGGCGTGATCGGGCCTACGCGAATGGCGTATGACCGCGTTATTCCGATTGTTGACTTAACCGCCAAACTTTTGTCGTCTGCGATGCAGCGCGAGATGGGCGAAAGTAACGCAAGCTAAGGGCTCGTTCAGGAAAAAACCAGACATTTGAGTGCTGAACTGAACCGAAAGACGGCGTACGTCGCGCCCCGATATCCAATACGTCAAACGATCCTGATACCCGTATAAGTGTCCTGAGATTCCCCAACTATGCAGTCTGGCCCAAACGTTTCATCCCATAGCCACACACGCGGTGCGCGTATTGGCATTCTGCTGTCGAACCTCGGTACGCCGGATGCGCCAACGACTAAAGCCGTGCGCACCTATCTCGCAGAATTTTTGAGCGACCGCCGCGTGGTGGAAATCCCACGGCTGGTGTGGCTGATGATTCTGCACGGCATTATTCTGCGCACCCGCCCCGCCAAAAGCGCAAAAAAATACGCAACCGTGTGGATGCCGGAAGGCTCGCCGCTCCTGGTGTGGACCCATCGCCAAGCGCAGTATTTGCGCGGTGCCATCGGTGAGCGGTTGAAGACAATGGGCCTGCCGCCTGACCACGTCAAAATTGAAGTCGGCATGCGCTATGGCAATCCGAGTATCGCCGGCGCACTCGCGAAATTGAAGGCTGACCACTGCGACCGGATTTTGCTGCTGCCGATGTACCCACAGTACGCGGCAAGCACCACGGCGACGGCCTGCGACGCAGTGTTCAAGGCGTTTCTGGATGATCGCTACATGCCGGCGCTGCGCACCATCACCACCTGGCACGACGACCCGGCCTACATCAAAGCGCTAGCCGCGCGTATCAATGATTTCTGGAGGAAACATGGGCGTCCTGACAAGCTGCTCATGAGCTTTCACGGCGTGCCGAAATACACGCTGGTAAACGGCGATCCTTATCATTGCCTGTGTCACAAGACGGGACGGTTGCTGGCGCGCGAGTTGGGTCTGAGCGAGGCTCAGTGGATACTCACGTTTCAGTCACGTTTTGGTCGTGCTGAATGGTTGCAGCCCTACACCGACGCAACACTGCAAGCGCTTCCCGCGCAGGGCGTCAAACGGCTGCACGTCGTCTGCCCTGGATTTCCGGCCGATTGTCTGGAAACACTTGAAGAAATCGCAATGGAAGGCAAGGAAACCTTCCTGCACGCGGGTGGGTCAGAGTACGACTATATCCCCGCACTTAACGACCATCCAGCTTTGATTCACGCCTTAACTGATCTGGCGCTAACCCACTTGCAGGGTTGGCTGGATATCCCGCCAACGGTCTCCGAGCTGGACGCTCAAGCACAACGTGCGAAGGCGTTAGGCGCCACCGCGTAATGAATCGTCGTGCTGCACTGGCTCGCATCGGTGCACTGCCGATGTTGACGACATTTGTTGGCGGTTGCGCCGAATTCGACAACGGCTACCCGACCGATGCAACACCGCGAGTCGGTCCGGTAGCATGGCCCGAAGGCCGCGAGCGCACCGCACTGGTGCTCGGTAGCGGCGGGCCGCGCGGCTTTGCACATGTGGGCGTACTGAAAGTGCTGGAGGCTGCGGGTATTGAGCCTGCCCTGGTAATCGGCTCCAGCGCTGGTGCGATCGTCGGCTCGCTGTACGCAGCCAGGATCAGCACTGGTGAGATTGAGCGCCGCGCCCTCGAACTGGGCTTGGCCGACATCGCAGATCCGGCCTTTTTGCGCCCCAACCGGCTGATCGGTCGCGCCATGCAAGACTTCATCAATGCCGCGGTGGGTAACGCCCGGATCGAGTTTTTGCCGCGACGATTTTGCGCAGTCGCAGCGCCTGTCGGAAAACACGAACTGGTGGCCTTCACATCGGGTCATACCGGGGCTGCCGTGCGCGCCTCGGCGGCGCTACCGTCGATGTTTCTGCCCTGCACGATTGGCGGCGTAGCTTACGAAGACGGCGATCTCGTATCACCGGTGCCAATCCGCGTCGCTCGCACTCTGGGCGCAACCCGCGTGGTCGCAGTGGATGTTTCCGCCTTCCTCGAAGACACGCCAGATCGCGCGCCGGAGAGCTGGAAGGCGCGCGATGCGGAGCGCCGAGCCATCATCGATGCCGAAGCCAAGGATACCGACCTGCTGCTGCGTATCCGCACACAGTACTACACCGGTGCGTCACGCGAGTACCGAGAAACGCTGATTCGGTCGGCCGATGCACAAACGCGGGCAGCGCTGCCGCGGGTGATTTCGCTGCTTAAATAATGTTGCAGGGTGGGCACCCCGTTCCCACCAAGCGCTGATTTGCCAGCCAAGCTTTAAATGCAATGTCAGCTTGGGCAGAGGCTGCCCACCCTGCGCGTCTACCTTCTACTTATGGCTCCATTCGCCCGCGTCGCCTAGTACTTTTTCAGCGTCCGAGGTGAGCCACGATTTCGCCGCCGCGTCGCCTTTTAAGTACGCGTCCAGATACTGCAAGGTAATGGCGTTGGTTTTGTCCTGGATGACTTTTGCGGTTGTGGCGGACGTGCTCGCATGATCCTCACCAGTAACACGGTTGAGCCATGCCGCTTCGCGTACGTTGCCTCCGCCAAACACGGAATGGTCACCATCCACAAAAACCACTCGGTACTTGCTGCCCGCGTTCTGCGCGTCAAAGACAGCGGCGCGTTTTTTAGCGGTGCTGCCGGTGCCCATGACGTCGCCGTCGATACTGCCGGTCACGCTGAGGAATGGTTGGGTCATCGAACCGTAGCGTTCTGTCCAGGTTTTCTTCGCGCCCTGTACCGTCGGGCTAAAGGCGATGAACGCTGTGATTCGCGCATCGGCCACCGATTTGATGGGCCCCGGAAAGCGCTCGCCTGCTAGCGCCATGGTTGTGCGTGCGCCGAAGCTATGACCCGTCATCGCTATACGTGACAGATCAACGCGTTTAATCCATGCCGGCGTATCGAACCTGGTTTGCAATCGGGTCAATTCATCAATCACAAATCGCACATCGTCCACGCGACCGAGCAGCTGCTCAGGCGTTGCACCGCGTGCCATGCGCTGCTTGGGCGCGCCAACACCTTCGCCTTTCCACAACGTTTCGTCGCTGCCTGGATGCTGCACGTGAATGACAAGATAGCCATTGGCCGACCAGTGTTCGCCCCATGCTTTGCCGCCATCACGCGAACCACCGAGGCCGTGCGAAAAGATCACCAGCGGCGCGCGACCATCGCCGTCCGGCACACGAATTTTCAGCGGCAGCATTCGTTCGCGAGCGCTGTCTTTCCAGTCGATGTCGAGCACTTGCGGGGCGGCGTTTAGGTTCGCACAGAGCAGCAACGCGGTGAGAAATAAGATGCAATTTTTCATCGCCACAATGTAGCGCGAAACTTGAGACTTTGCGCGAGCCATAATGCAGACAATCGTAACTTCATTTCGCTCATCATGACCAGCATCACCCGAATTCACGCAGATTTCCTGAGCCGTACAGACAGCGTTAGTGCGCTCGTCGAACGCAACATCGACAAAGTCAACGACGTAGGCGGCGAAGGATCACGCGCGTTTCTATCGCTGAATTCGGACGCGGTTCGCGCGGCTGCGGGGCCATCTCAGTTACGCATTGACGCGGATGGAGCCCGTCCGCTCGAAGGCATCACCGTGTCGATCAAGGATTTGTTTGACGTCGCTGGCGAGGTGACCGGTGCGGGCTCAACGGTACTCCGCTCGCGTCCCGCTGCGACGCAAGACGCGCCGGTGATTGCACGTTTGCGGGCGGCGGGCGCGATCCCGTTTGGGCGCACCAACATGGTGGAGTTTGCGTATTCCGGCGTCGGTATCAATCCGCATTACGGCACGCCACGTTCGGTGTGGGGACGCACAGCCGATGGCGGCGGACGCGTGCCGGGCGGCTCATCGAGCGGCGCGGGCGTAAGCGTGGCCGACGGGCTGTGTGTGGCAGCACTGGGCACGGATACGGGCGGTAGCGTGCGCATTCCGGCAGCGTTCAACGGGCTCGTCGGTTTCAAGCCGACTGCCGTTCGCGTACCGGTGCTGGGCACGATTCCACTGTCGGTCACACATGATTCGATTGGCCCGCTGGCGCAATCGGTTGCGTGTTGTGCGACGCTGGATGCGGTGCTCAGTGGCGAGCACAATTTGCCGTTGCCGCAGATTGATTTGCGTGGCGTCAGATTGTTGAAACCGCAAGCGCTGGTGTGGCGGGAGCTTGACGCCGAGGTGGAGTCGGCGACACTCGCTGCCATCGAAACGTTGCGACAAGCCGGAGCCGAGGTGATCGAAGCGCCGCTGCCGCCGCTCGAAGAATTGCTGACTCGCACAGGTAGCATGCTCGCCGCCGAAGCGCTCGACTGGCACACCGGCAACATCAACGTCGACGGCATCGGCTACGACCCGCGCGTGTGGAAGCGCATGCAGTTGGGACGTGACGTCACACGCGGCCAGTATTCGGCCGGGTTGGCGTATCGGCGTTTCTGGATTGACCGAATGAACATGGCGCTGGCCGGTTTCGACGCGGTGATCTGCCCGACCATCGCCTGCATCGCGCCGGAAATTGCACCGTTGATTGCGGACGACGAAATGTTCTTCAAAACCAACGCCCGCATCCTGCGCAACACGGCGTGGGTAAATTTTCTGGATGGCTGTGGGCTGACGTTGCCGTGCCACTCGGCGGGCAGCGCGCCGGTGGGATTGCAGCTCGTCGGGCGACATAGCGCGGATCGGAAACTGTTGGCGATAGGTGCCGCGTGTGAGACAGCATTGTCGAGAAAATCGATATAACTTTCTGCTGCAACACGCTTTCCATCTGGGCATAGACATCAATTCAGCATTAAGTCGACTTTCCATTAAACGCGAGCTATGCCCATACTGAATGGGCCATCAACAAAGAAGCTGTAGCCGAAAATTTGTTCAAAACTGTTGCGCTAAGCTGTTTCTCGCGACACGCTTGCCAATGCGCCAACGCCCTCGGCAATCAGATGCGTCGGAATCGCCGAAATGCCCATGCGGATAAATTCACCCGGCGGCGTAAGTCCAAAGAAGCCAGTGCCCGGCTCGATCACGATGTCGGCGTCGCGCGCAGCGGCCACGAGTTTGCTTGCGGGAAGGCCGTCGGGCAGGCGAATCCACAGCGCTGAGCCGCTGCCCTCGGGGCTCTCGATGCTCCATTCGGGAAGCTCACGCGCTAACGCGTCGCGCAAGATTTTCAGGCGCGCTTGATACGCGTGGCCGAGGCGGCGTTGCAACGATTCAAAGTGGCCCTGCGACAGGAACAACGCCAACGCGCGTTCGTTGTTGCTGGCGACGTGACGCAGCATTAAGCGGCGCAATCTGCGTAGTGCGGCGATGGCTTCACGGGGAGCAACGATGTAGCCCAGCCGCAGCCCCGGAGCCAGCGTTTTTGACAAACTGCCGATGTAGAACACGCGGCCGTTCATGTCCATGCTCTTGAGCGCAGGTGCCGCTGCGCCAGTGCCGAGCTGCGGCTCGTAATCGTCTTCAACAATCAAAAAATCCTGATCCGCTGCCTGCGACAGCAACGCGCGCTTGCGCTCGTCGCTCATGCGCACGCCGGTCGGGCAGTGGTGCGACGGCGTGACGACCGCCACATCGGGTCGCAACGCAGCGACTTGCTGCACGTTCACGCCCTC
>JANXNO010000546.1 GCA_025354075.1 Burkholderiales bacterium
CAAATGCAAAGGCCCGCAAACGCGGGCCGGATGTGCAAAAAAAAGCTGGCGGAGGATCGGGGATTCGAACCCCGGTTAGGCTATTAACCTAAACACGCTTTCCAGGCGTGCGACTTAAACCACTCATCCAACCCTCCCGAATACGCCAAATTGTAGCTGCTACGCGAAAACCGCTGCATCCAGCGTGCGTTGCTTATGTAGAAAAGCTTATGAAGTAATTTCATTACGACGCGTTACTTAGTGCAACGCCGCCCATACCATCCTCTGCATGTCAGAGCTTTTTTCGTTCATTCATTTGCCCGCCATCGGGTTCGCCATCGGCATCATCATCGGCTTGACCGGCGTCGGCGGCGGTTCGCTGATGACGCCGATTTTGGTGGGCGGGCTGGGCATTCCGCCTGCGATTGCCGTGGGCACGGACCTGCTCTTCGCGTCTATCACCAAGTCGTTTGGCGCGGTGGCGCACTGGCGCATTGGAAACGTCGCAAAGCGTTTGCTCAGCGTGTTGATCGCGTCGAGCCTCACCGGCGCTGCGCTAGCGTTCGCGTTGATTCACGAATTGCAGCCGAATATTGAGGCGTTGAACAAGGTCATCAAAACTTCGCTGGGCGTTGCGTTGTTCATCACGGCGTTTGCGTTGTTGATTCGCCCGTGGTTGCTGAAATTTCGCCGAACACACAATGTCACGGCGTCCGAACAAGATGTGCAGGGTAATGTGCGGGCCACCGCCGTGCTGGGCGTTGCGATTGGTGCGGTGGTGATGCTCTCCTCCGTTGGCGCAGGCGCGATTGGCGTGACCGCGCTGCTGTTGTTACATCCGTCGCTGCCGATCACGCGCATCGTCGGCACCGACATTGCATACGCGGTGCCGCTCACGGCTGCGGCGGGGCTCGCGCATGCAAGCGTTGGGCATCTTGATGCGAATTTGTTGATCGGCCTGCTCGTGGGCTCGGTGCCTGGCATCTTGCTCGGCGCGCGGCTGTCGAAACGCGTTCCTGAAGTAGCGACTCGCTGCCTGCTGGTGGCTGCGCTGAGTTTTGCTGGCGTAAAGCTGGTTGCGTAATTAGCGTACAAAAATAATGACTACACAAACCCTCTCCTCCACCACCAAATCTTGGTATCAACGACCCCGCGTGAACGTTGCGCCTGATGGCTTTGATGCACTACTTGCCGACACCGTTGCCGTACTGGAGCGCGCGGCTGAGCATGCGCCTTGCGTGTTTGCGAGCAGCTTATCCGCTGAAGACATGCTGCTGTTTCACTTGATCAATCGAGCGCAAATTGCAATACACACGTTTGCGCTGGATACCGAGAAACTACCGAAAGCGACGTTGACGCTGTGGGCCGAGGCGGCGTCGCGCTACGGAGCAACCATCGAGCGCATCGTGCCCGAGGCCGACCGCTTGCAAACGCTCGCGCAAACGCAAGCTGACAGCGCAATTTACGAGTCCAAGGCGGCGCGTGAACTGTGCTGCACCGTACGCAAGACTGAGCCGCTACGGCGCACGCTGGCGGGCAAGGCCGCGTGGGTCACAGGCCTACGTCGTGCGCAGAGCACGGGCCGCGCGAGTGTGCCGCACCAGGAATGGGATGCCGGTTTTGGGCTGGAGAAATTCAATCCACTGGCGGATTGGTCGGACGAGGCGCTTTGGTACTTTATAGAACGTGAAGGCATTCCGGTGAGTACGCTGTATGCGAAGGGTTACGCGAGCATTGGCTGTGAGCCTTGCACGCGACCGATTCGGTTACATGAGCATCCGCGTGCGGGGCGCTGGTGGTGGGAGGCTGCGGCCAATCCTGGCGTAGGCACGTCCACAGAGTGCGGGATTCATGTGGCGCACAAGGGGGTTGTGGGTGCTGCGCAATGACTCGACGCTGTAACTCCATCAGCCCCCTCACCCTAACCCTCTCCCGCGAGGGGAGAGGGGACAGAACCGAGACACGCTGCTGCTATAACGAAAGAACTAAATGACTGCCCGTGACGCGTTTTTGAGCGCCCCTACTCTTACCGAAAACTCTGTGACCCACGACCATCTCAATTGGCTCGAAGACGAGGCCATCAGTATCCTGCGTGAAGTGTTTGGCGGCTTTGAACGGCCTGCGATTCTTTGTTCGTTTGGCAAGGACTCGCTGGTCGTTCTGCACCTTGCGATGAAGGCTGCCGCGCCTGGAAAATTGCCGTTGCCGATTGTGCATGTGGACACCGGGCACAACTTCCCCGAGGTGATTTCCTTCCGCGAAGAATTTGTGAAGAAACACGGCGTTCGATTGATCGTCGGTCACCTTGACGATTCGATTGCCAAAGGCACGATTCGCCTCGCGCATCCGCTCGAAAGTCGCAATCCGTATCAGACCATCACGCTGCTGGAAACGATTGAGGCGAATCGCTTCGACGCGCTGGTCGGCGGCGCTCGGCGTGACGAAGAAAAAGCGCGCGCCAAAGAGCGCGTGTTCTCGCATCGCGACAGCTTCAGCCAGTGGCAGCCACGCGCGCAACGTCCCGAGCTGTGGAACCTCTACAACACGCGCATCACGCAGGGCGAACACTTTCGCGTGTTCCCGATTTCGAACTGGACTGAGCTCGATGTGTGGAACTACATCGCTCGCGAAAACATCGAGCTGCCGTCGATTTATTACACGCATCAACGTGAGGTGATTGAGCGCGGTGGCCTGCTGGTGCCGGTCACCGACATCACGCCGCCGCGCGCGGGTGAAACGGTCGTTACACGTGATGTGCGCTTCCGCACGGTGGGCGACATCTCGTGCACCTGCCCGGTGGCGAGCACAGCGGCGAGCGCGGATGATGTGATTCTGGAAACGATTTCGGCAACCGCGTCCGAGCGCGGCGCGACGCGCATGGATGATCGCGCGAATGATGCGGCGATGGAGCGGCGGAAGAAAGAAGGGTACTTTTAGTATGAGCACGGCAATATTTCGAGGTCATGCAAGACCCCTCCGTTTCATCACCTGCGGCAGCGTCGATGACGGCAAAAGCACGCTCATCGGTCGTCTGCTCTACGACAGCAAAGCCCTGATGGTCGATCAACTCGAAAGCTTAGGTAAAGCGCGCGGCGCGCAAAGCCAGAGCGGCAAGCTCGACCTCTCGCTCGTCACTGATGGGCTGGAAGCCGAGCGTGAACAAGGCATCACGATTGATGTGGCGTACCGGTACTTCGCCACACCAAAACGCAAGTTCATCATCGCTGACGCACCCGGCCACGAGCAGTACACGCGCAACATGGTGACCGGCTCGTCGAAGAGCGATGTGGCCGTGTTGCTGATTGACGTGGTGAAGCTGGACTTCGCGCAACCCACCTTGACCCTCCTCCCACAAACCAAGCGCCACGCGGCTTTGGCCGGTTTGCTTGGCTTGCAGCACATCGTGGTCGCCGTGAACAAGATGGACGCGATTAATTTCGACGCTGCGAAGTTTGAGCGCGTGGTGAACGCATTTGGCGAACTCGCTGCGTCGCTTAAGCTCAATGCGTTCACGGCGATTCCGATGTCGGCGCTTGATGGTGACGGCGTGGTTGCGCACACCGTACGCACCTCGTGGTTTCAAGGCCCGGCGCTGCTGCCGCATCTCGAATCGCTTGAAGTCAGTGAGGCACGCGGAGGCACGACTGCACACATCGCAGTGCAGTGGGTCACGCGCGACGAGTCCGATGATCACTTGCGCTGGGTCACCGGCGATCTCGCTGAATCCACGCTAGCGGTCGGCGACGCGATCAGCGTATTTCCTAGCGGCGCATCGGCAATTGTTGGCGCGATTCGCACTGGTCGCGGCCTTATCGATTCGGCCAAACCAGGTGAAGCCGTAGCCATCCGTTTCGACCGCCAAGTAGACATTGCACGCGGCGACTGGATTATCGCGGGCAACGCCGACGCGCAAGTGCTCACGCAAAAAACGCAGGCGACGATTGCGTGGCTCGACAATGCGCCGCTGACTGTCGGTCGTCGTTACGTCGTGCGTCACGGCTCACGCTGGTTGCCTGCCCGCATCAGCGCAATCTCAGCGCGACTGGATCTCGCCAACGGACAATGGCAAGACACAGTCGCCAACGAAACCGGCAATCCCTTCGCTGACGTGAACGCCAACGATCTCGTCCGCGCCGAGATTGAATTCGCGCAAGCATTGCCGCTCACAGCGTTCGCCAAAAGCGCTGCACTCGGCGCTTTCGTAATGGTCGATCCGGGCACCAACGCGACGGCTGCGGCGGGCATGATTCACTAGCAGCTTTTTGCTACATGCCTTATTAAATATGGGCCTATATCATGAAAATGGCTAAAGTCGACTTTGGCGATTTTTTTATAATTTTTCGCTCTATCCCCAATGCAACAGGGCTTCCACACCAATACACATAAAAGCTATTGGCAAGAAACATCAACGACTCACTGGCTGGCGCTGACCACCTGCCACGCCTGCCCCAGCGTAGTTGTCCCCGGTGCAACCTGCCGCATCACCAACGCCAACGCGATGAACATCACAAGCAGAACAACCACTGGCCACACGCTGCGCCGTACCGCCGTGCTCAACCAGTCCGGCCGATTTGCCACATCGGCGCGCTTGTAAATCCAGGTGCCGACGCCGCCGTCAATCAGCAGTTCTGCAAAGAACGTCGGCGCGCTGTACACCGCGTAAAACACCACTCCGAACACGGCTGCGGCAACCACCACGATGCCAATCAGCAGCACGATAAAGCCGCCGTCATCGCCGCCCAGGTCGAGGTCCCAACCGCCGCCCTTGCTGCTTCCGCCGCCACTGACAACGCCCGAGCTTTCCGCGCTGCCGGAAC
>JANXNO010000570.1 GCA_025354075.1 Burkholderiales bacterium
TCGGCGGCAAGGTCAAGAGCGTGGACGATGCGGCCGCGCTCAAACGCCCCGGTGTGAAAAAAGTGCTGCGTGTGGGCGACACAGCGGTGGCCGTCGTGGCCGATACGTGGTGGCGCGCCAAGACGGCGCTTGACGCGTTGACCATCGTTTGGGACGAAGGCGCAAACGCGAAAGTGTCGAGCGCGAGTTTCGCAGAGACGTTGAAAGCGGGTCTCGATGCGAAGGACGCTGTTGTCGGCAACAGCGTCGGCGATGCGCCCGCAGCGATCGCCAGCGCCGCGCGCAAGATTGAGGCGGTGTACTCGTACCCGCATCAAAACCACGTCTGCATGGAGACGATGAACGCGACCGTGAAGTGGACGCCAGAGCGATGCGAAGTGTGGGTGCCGACGCAAAATGGTGAGGCGGCGCATGCTGCCGCCGCCGAAGCGGCGGGGCTGCCGCCAGCGCAATGCGAGGTCTACAAAATCCATCTCGGCGGCGGTTTTGGTCGACGCGGCGCGACGGATTACGTGCGCACTGCGGTGAACATTGCCAAGCAAATGGCGGGCACACCGATCAAGATGATCTGGTCACGCGAGGAGGACATGGCGCAGGGCCGCTTTCACCCGATCACGCAATGCAAGATGACCGCTGGGCTTGACGACAAAGGCGAGATCACCGGGCTGACGATGCGCATTTCTGGGCAGTCAATCCTGTCGTACGTAGCGCCGCAAAATATTCGTGACGGCAAAGATCCCGTCGTGTTTCAGGGCCTGAATCCGTCGGGGCCTGAAGCCTCGATTGGCTACACCTTCCCGACGCTGTTGGTCGATCACGCGATGCGCAATCCGCATGTGCCGCCGGGCTTCTGGCGCGGCGTGAACCTGAACCAGAACACAATTTATCTCGAAGGTTTTCTCGACGAAATCGCGCATGCAACCAAGCAGGATCCGCTCGCGCTGCGTCGCAAATTGATGACCCAGCATCCGAAGCATTTGGCGGTGCTGAACGCAGTGGCCGAACGGGTTGGCTATGACAAACCGGCACCGGCGGGCGTGTTTCGTGGCCTCGCGCAAACGATGGGCTTCGGCTCGTACGTGGCTGCATGCGCAGAAATTTCCGTAAGCAAAGACGGTGTGCTCAAGATTCATCGAATTGTGGCCGCAACCGATTGCGGCAACGCAGTCAATCCACAGCAAATCGAAGCGCAGGTTGAAGGCTCGTTCGTATACGGATTGTCCGCAGCGCTATATCAGGAATGCACGGTGAAAGATGGCCGCATCGAGCAGACTAACTTTACCGACTACCCCACCTTAAAACTGGCCGACATGCCGAAGGTGGAAACCATCATCCTGCCGACTGGCGGATTTTGGGGCGGCGTCGGCGAACCGACGATTGCGGTCGCGGCACCGGCGGTGCTCAACGCGATCTTCGCTGCGACCGGCAAACGCATTCGTGATCTGCCGCTGAAAAACCACAGCTTGAAGGCGTAAGTTCGATGCGCCAGTGGTTGATGGCGCTTGGGTTGATTGCTGGTGGCGGCGTCGTTTCAGACGTTGCCATCGGCGCGCCTTTGGTTTCGTATCGGGTTGTTGATGATGGCATTCCGACGCCATTGGCAGAACTTCCGGGCGACGTTACGAGAGGGCGCGACATTGCAGCCAATCGGCAGATCGGCATGTGTCCTTTGTGCCATCAAGTGCCATCGGCGAGCGCGAATTTTCAGGGTGATATCGCAACCAATCTTGCGGGCGCGGGCGGACGCTGGACGGTGCCGCAACTGCGCCTGCGAATCGCGGATTCGCGTCGCGTGAATGCTGCATCCGTGTTGCCTG